>NZ_CDHP01000062.1:0-29830 GCF_900002895.1 Ercella succinigenes
GATTGTCAACAGAAATTTAGACAGTTTTCTTAAGGTCAATCAGTCTGTATTCTGCAGGTGTCCTATAACCCAACGAGGAATGGATCCGGATGTTGTTGTACCAATGGACATAGTCCGCCAGTCCAAGTGCCAGCTCCTCCTGTGATCTAAAGGTGCTCTGATAAACAAACTCAGTTTTGAATACTTTGAAGGCTGCCTCCGCCACGGCATTATCATAAGGACAGCCCTTTTTGCTTAGCGACCTCTGAATTTTGAAGGTTGCCAGAAGCCCGTCAATGGCATTGTTCTTGAACTCACTTCCGCGGTCTGTATGGAATATCCGGATCTTTTTCAGTTCAGGCCGGATACGGGCAAAAGCTTGATACACCAGCTTGGGATCTTTGTGGGGACCCGAACTATAGCCAATGAATTCCCGGTTATGCAGATCCGTAATCAGACACACGTAGTTCCATCTGCCAGCCACGCGTACGTACGTCAAATCGCTGACAACAACCTCCAGATAGTCTCTGTTATTGAATTGTTGCTCCACATGGTTGTTGATTTCTTCTTCATTAGTGTGCTTATGCTGAACTTTGAACTGTGCCACCGTATAGTTGGAGACAAGGCCCAGCTCCTTCATGATTCGGCCGATCCGCCTTCTGGAGGCTACGGTGCCTTCTTTTCTAAGCTCTTCTTTGATTTTCCGGGTACCATAGTTGCGTCTGCTGGCCAGGAAAATCTGTTTGATCGAATCCCGCAAAGCATACTCGTCTGCTTTGCATTTCGGCTTGTAGTACAACGTGCTTCTTGCAATTTGTAGGACGATGCACATTGCTGATATCGAGTATTTGTCTTTGTTGGCTAAAATGACATCTACTTTCGTCCTATTATCAGCGCTGCTTGCTTTAAAATATCATTCTCCATCCGTAACTGCTTGAGCTCTTTGCGCATGCTGATCAGTTCGTTTTCCTGATCCGTGCGGTTATTCTTCTCCCGGAAGGATCCGCGGTCTTGATACTGATTGATCCACCGTGTCAGGGAGGAGGGAGTCAATTCATACTCCCGGATCAGGTCTGCTTTGCGTTTCCCGTTCTGGTAGAGCTTTACTATCTGCTCTTTAAACTCATCGGTATAGTCTCTTCGTTCTCTTCTGATCATTAGAAAGCTCCTTTTCGTGTACTCTATTCTATATGACCTTAGAAAACCTGTCTAACTTAGTATAGCCTATCCATTTTGCCGATTTGACACATCAAATTAATACGATTGCAACTGACGCAACAATAGTTGATATTATCAATAGCGACTTTACTTTGGTAGGCAACCCAGAAGCAAATGATAATAGACTGACTGTATCAGCAGATCGTAGAACCTTGAGCTGGAATATTGGTTCTATAAGTGATGAGGCGAAATCTGCAACCTTCCGTGTCGAAGCAAATAATGATCTTTATGGCGCCGCCTGGACGAATGAGGCTGCCTGGCTTTATTTCAATCCGGTTTCAGAAAACCATTTTTATGCTGACAGCAAATATGATAATACTGCTCAGAACAATCTGGCATCAAAAGTGATTGCCTTTAATCAGCCGGTTGTTCCCGTTCCTCCTATTGCAGCAAATGACGATTATTATGGTGTCATAGCTGGAAATGTTTTAACCACAACCCTTGATGCTGCACCCAAAGGTGTTCTTGCTAATGATCCTTCTGCAGTAATGCATACTATTGAGAATTGGACAACCTTGGAAGTTAAAGCAGTACTTGTAGAAAATTCAGGACCTTCTAAAGGTGAATTGCTTGAATTCCACGATAATGGAACATTTAAGTATCAAAGCGACGAGGAGGCAGATGGAACAGATACATTTAGATATCAGATTGTTACTACGGTGCAATACGGTGAGGAAGAACCTTTTGATTTGATAGATGAAGCTACAGTTACTATTAGTATCACAGC
Source organism: Ercella succinigenes (assembly GCF_900002895.1). Lineage (NCBI taxonomy): Bacteria > Bacillati > Bacillota > Clostridia > Eubacteriales > Oscillospiraceae > Ercella > Ercella succinigenes. The sequence continues at coordinate 1,925 of NZ_CDHP01000062.1, forward strand.
ATTGGAAAAATACGATCTTACAGTAATCTATAAAGATATAGATACTGATGACGCTCTAACCCCTGATCCTGATCCAAACAGTGGTAAATCATACCCACAAAACGGAATTTTTAGAGTAGACATAGTTGATTTTGCGAATTATTCTTTCAGCAGTTATCATCCAACAAATCTTAAGGTAAAGCCTGGAACTCTTGAAGGCACTATGCCTGGTGAGAATTTGACAGTTACACTTTATTATCAGAAAGTAGAAGTAGGTTCAACAATTTTCTATTATAAGGGTGATTATGATACACCAATAGGTTCTCCTACTGGTTATCCTGGTCCTTCCGGCAAATGGGGATCAGAAGCTAAGCTGACAGATGATATGATCGAAAAATATCTGGAAGATCATTATTCTGTAAAAGGCAATCCTTCTGATTTCAAAATAACTTTGGATAAAGATGCGTCTGAGAATATTTTCAAAATTCTTTATACCAAGGATCAGTATCCATATACGGTAGAATATTATTTTACCGATAGTGGTTCTGAAGAACCTGTTGAATCTTACGACTTTGATCCGGTTGATTATGGCACGCAAATTGATGAGATTGATGATCCTGAAAAAGACCTGACTGGCTATGTATTGAATCAGCAACTGTCAACTATATTGCCTTACACCATCATTGATAGTGATAATATAATCAAAGCTTACTATGATAGAAAACAGGTTGGCTGGATAATTGAGTATTATTACTATACAGATGGTCAGACAGATAAAGTATGGCTGGCTGATGCAGCTGGAACTCCAGCACAATGGGGTGCCGAAGTTTCGCTTGCACAAGATCAGATAAATGCTTATCTGAATCAAAGCGGTACAACTGCTGGTAAAGGTTATTATGCCACCGGCTCTCTGGAAGAAGGAGATTATAAGATTACACTTGATCTGAATCCAGAAAAAAATGTTATAGAAGTTGTCTATAAGAGTGTACCTGTAGCCAATGATGATTGGGGTTATGAAACAGATATTGGCGAAGCTATTACAATTAATGTACTGGCGAACGACTATGATCCTGATGGTGATGAGCTTACAGTTACAAAAATTACAAATAATCCGCTTTATGGAACCGCAGCCATAAATGATAATGGAACAATTACTTATACACATACTATTTCTCTTGATCATGGCTATGACAGCTTTGTTTATGAAATAGTAGATGAAAATGGTAATACAGATACTGCTACAGTAACAATCTATATACATCCATATTATCCGCTGAATCTTTATTTTATAGATATAGATACCGGAGCCAGGATAGTAATAGATGGAAGCGTTATAGACGATAATCCTTCATCTCTTCTTATGAAACGTGGTTCTGAATATCTAATAGGAGCAGATACACGTGAGATTCCAGGATTCACTTATCTAGGTATTTTCCCGCAGATCGAGCAACCTCCTGTAGCTTACAGTTTTGCTGCATTAGATGTATATGATATGCCGGAAGATGAAGAGAGAATGATCCCGGAAGATCTGGACATTGCTGATTTACTAGAATCTGAAGATATAACTATGATTGAAGGTGGATTGTACAGATATCTTATTTATCAACGTGATCAGATAGATTATACAGTAGAGTATTATCTGAATAGAAACCAAGATGTACCTTTTGAAATCTGGGACGGATCAGCGTTGTACGAGAGCATTGTCGAAGATTATCCTCAGCCTGAGACTCTCGATTTAACTGTTTTTGAACTGGATCGTGTTGAAGGATTGCCACTGTTTATAGGACTTGAGTCAGAAAATAATGTCATAAGAGTATATTATGCGGCAACTCCGATCGCTGAAGATGATAGTGCAACAACACCTCAGGATCAGCCTGTAACAATTAATGTGCTGGTAAATGACAGTGATCCTGGCGGAGGATCTCTTACTGTAGTATCAACTACAGATCCTGAAAATGCAACTGTTGTAATCAATCAGGATGGTACTCTTACTGTTACGCCTGCAGCAGGTTTTGTTGGTACTATAACATTCGATTATACTATTGAGAATGAAGATTTAAGACAGGCAACCGCAACGGTGACAATAACAGTTACTGAAATTGATCAGCCTGAACCTACACCGTTACCACCACTGCCGGTAATCACACCAGCTCCTGAACCGGTTCCTTTGGCTCCGGTAACACCTGCTCCTTTACCTGTGATTACACCAATCACTGATCCTGTACCGCTTGCTCCAGCCTTGCCTACTATTGACGTAGTGCAGGAAGAACTACCGCAATCAGGTGAAAATGCACCATTATGGCCGGCTGGTTTTGCTTTACTGGTATTGGCTGGCAGTGTCAAACTTCTGATTCAGCGCAGTAAAAAGGAATTACAGGGTAAATAACAATACTAGTTGCAAGTAAATAGCAGTATTGTTATCAGGCTAATGCCAGAAACCCACTGGAATTAGAATAATTCATAAACAATAATTTTCTCAATAATAGCAAAGATCCGTTTTTAAGCGGGTCTTTGTTTTTTGTCAACAAACTTCAAGGTAAGTTATGCTACAATTAGAGCAGAATTAATGACACAGGAGGGCAAGTTCATGAAATTAAATCTCATGCATCCGGCAGATCAGCTGGTGATTACAATGGAGCGTATATATAGAAACGGTATGACAACAACCTCAGGTGGTAATTTGTCAATACTTGATCCTGCTGGTGATATCTGGATTACTCCGGGCGGTGTTGATAAAGGTTCATTAACAAGAGCTGATATTATGTGCATAAAAGCAGACGATAGTATTGAAGGTCATCATAAACCATCTATTGAAACAAGCCTGCATCTGGCAGCTTATAAGGCAAGAATCAATATTAAAGCTGTATTACATGCTCATTCTCCCGCTTTGTCAGCATTTTGCATGTTGCATCAACTGCCTGATTTCAGACTCATACCTAATACAAGAATCGTTTGCGGCAAAATAACTTTTGCGGAATATGCCATGATGGGAACAGAACAGCTGGCTCAGCTTGTAGGCAAGGAATTTGCCGAAGGTGCACAGGCTGTAATTATGGAAAACCATGGTGTTGTTGTCAGTGGAGAATCCATGGCTCAAGCCTACCGCATTTTCGAAACATTGGAATTTGCAGCCAGAAGTGAGCTTTTATCAAGACGTCTTGGTGCCCCCAATAAATTGACGGAAGATGAGATTGATATAGCAAGAACAAGGGCTCATACCAGGCTTAGTGAATTTAATCTCAAATATCACAGCAGCAAAGAGCTGGGCTTGCGCCGAGAGATTTCTATGTTGATTCAAAGAGGTTTACAGCAACAGCTTTTTTATAGTTCGCAAGGCACCATATCAACCAGAGTAGACAAAAACACATTTCTGATTACACCTTTTGGCATGGATCGCAGGGAAATAAATGAGGAAAACATCGTTCTGGTGAAAAAGGGATTAAAAGAAGCTGGCAAAGTTCCCAGCAGAGCAGTTTTCCTGCATGAACTTATTTATCATCGAAATCCTCATATACAGGCAATTGTGGCAGCGCAACCACCTCATATAATGGCATATACGATTACAAAGAAAGATTTTGATGCTACTTTGATGCCTGAACCCTATGTTCTCTTGCACGATCTGCCTCGGGCTCCATATGGCTTAAATTATACAAATCCCCAGCAGACAGCAGATCTTTTTAAGGATAAAATATCAAGTGTTCTGTTGGAAAATGACGGCATAATTACAACAGGCAAAAGTCTGACCCAGGCTTTTGACAGAATGGAAGTTGCTGAATTTACGGCAAAAGCTTCCCTTTATGTTGCAGGAATGGAAGAATTAAAGCCGTTAACAAAAGACAAAATAGAAGAACTTGATGCCAATTTTAATTTTTGACACAATTTATGGAGGAATCACAATGTCTTTAGTACCTATAACATCAATGCTGGAAAAAGCGACTGCCGGTAATTATGGCGTTGCTGCTTTTAATGTGGAAAACATGGAATTCATACAAGGAGTGATGGCGGCTGTCAATGAACTTGGTATGCCTGTAATTCTTCAAACAACACCTTCTACTCTTGGTTATGCAGGTATAGGATTTTTTCGTGATATGACTTTGCAGGCTATGTCGCAGTACAACATAAAAACACCGGTGGCTTTGCATCTCGATCATGGATCTGGCTTTGATTTGGCTGTTCAGGCAATAAGAGGCGGATATTCCTCGGTTATGATAGATGGATCACAGCTGCCGCTTGAAGGCAATATAGATATTACTTCCAGAGTTGTTGCGGTTGCACATGCTTGTGGCGTATCTGTAGAGGCCGAACTTGGCAGCATAGGTGGCAAAGAAGATGATCTCGAAGTTGAGCAATCAGGTATGACTGACCCGCAGACTGCTCTGGAATTTGTCAGTAAAAGCTATTGCGATGTGCTGGCTGTAGCAATAGGTACTGCTCATGGTCTATATAAAGGCGAACCCAAGCTTGATCTTGAACGTCTGCGCGCAATTCGCAAGCTGGTAGATATTCCTTTGGTACTTCATGGTACTTCAGGCGTTCCCGATGATGTTGTAGTCAAATGTATCGGTATAGGAGTAAGTAAAGTAAATTATGCAACTGATCTTAGAGTGGCATTTACTTCTGCTTTGCAAAAATCACTTGCAGAACAGCCCTCAAAATTTGATCCTAAAGTTCATTTGAAGGCAGCACGTGAAGCTGTCAAGCAAACTGCCATAGAGAGAATGAACATGCTTGCCTGCGGCAAATGCTGAAAAGCAGAGTAAAAAAATAACGAAACAAAGTCAGAATTTTAATAGAAATAATTTTAGAAGTATAATATTCTATGGAATGGTTGCCGGCTTTTACTAATAAATTTTTTGTTTTAGATTAAATAATATGCCGGCAAGTCAGTAATTATTAAAAGGAGATAGTTAATATGTTAAAAGGAATACCTGCTATTTTACCGCCTGAACTGCTCAAAGTTCTTATGGAAATGGGACATGGAGATGAAATATGTATAGGCGACGGGAATTTTCCTCATGCCAGCATGAATGATCGCGTGATCAGATGTGATGGACATGGTGTGCCGGAAATTCTGGAAGCAATACTTAAACTTATGCCACTTGATATTTATGTAGATAAACCGGCAATTTTGATGGAAGTTGTGCCTGGTGACACGGTGAAAACACCAATCTGGGACGTTTATAAGGAAATTATTGCTAAATATGATAAACGCGGAGCTGATGCTGTCACCAATATCGGACGTTTTGAATTTTATGATCAGGCAAAAACCTGCTATGCTGTTGTATCTACAGGTGAAAAAGCTCTTTATGCCAATATAATTCTAAAAAAAGGTGTAGTTGTAGAATAAAAATTTTATACTAAAACTATAATATTTTGAGAAGATGCACAAAAACAGATTTCTGTTCAAGGGCATCTTCTTTTTATATTGATATATGTTCATTATAGGAATATAATAGCCTTGTAATTGGTCTGTTTTTTTACAGCGGAAGCAGATCTTGCCTGATATCATGTGTGCTAGAGGATATATGAAGGATATAATCCTTATTGTCTGGAAAGGACTGTGAAATGAAATGAAACGTTCTTTTATCAAAGGTTCACCACGCTTAGCCTAAAAGCGAGGCTGAAAAGAGAGAGCTTAACTCCAGAAAAAATTAAGCAGAATAATTCTTTTCAATCTTGTTCTGAATCAGGTTATAAATCAAAATTTTGCCGGTTTACTCGTTTTATGAGTGTACTGGTAGCAGCTGTATTTCTTATGTCGCTGGTTCCGGCGTCATCTATTTTAGCAGAAGGTCCGGCTCCCGGAGAAATTATTATTAATAAAACCTCGACTCCTGTAGACGGAAATCCTCGTCAGTTTGATATTGAACTGACCGTTAGAGGAACCCCTTTAGAAGCTCCCGTACCAACAGATATTGTCCTTGTTCTTGATATTTCCAACAGTATGAATTACAAGCTCGGGGGAATATCAAGATTAAAAGCACTGAAAAATGCAGCTAATGATTTCATTGATGGTGTTTTGACAGAATATACCGATGCAGAAATAGCGATAGTAACATATTCAGGTGCAAAAGACAAAGAGCGGATATGGATTCCCAAAAAGGGATGGAAAACAATCAATGTTGATGAACCGTATAATGATGCAACTATCGCAATTGATTTTAGTAAAATAAAAGCTGATTTACACGAGATAGTAAATGAACTTGAGGCTGACGGCGGCACAAATATGCAGTCTGGATTTATTGTAGCAAATAGTGTACTCAAGGGAGAAGGAAGTCTCAAAGGTTCCAGACTAAATGCCAGGAAAATGGTTATTTTCATGACCGATGGCGTGCCTACATATTATTATGATAGCAACGGATTAACTGCAGGCCCCGGTAACGTATTTAGTGAAACAGCAAGAGATGAGGCGATTGCTGCGGCAAAATTAATTGATGCAGATGTTTATACTGTCGGCCTTATTCCTGACGGGTCAATGAATGAGACAGAAAAGCAGCAGGTAGAATCTGTCCTTGATCCAACAGGTGAAAACAAATATCAGACTAAATATTTTTCTCCAAGTACTGCAGATGAATTATCAAGTGTTTTTCAGGAATTGATTATTGATCACACTATTATTGCAACAAATGCTTCGATAGTTGATATCATAGATCAAGATTTTAGTTATGTTTCTGATTCTGCAAGTGATGATCCGGAAATAATCGGAAATAAGCTCGTATGGCAAATAGAGGATATAGGCAGCCAAGAGCAAAAGGTCAGTCTAAGGATTGAAGCAGACGATTATATTTTTGGACAGGCATACACAAATGAAGCTGCTTATCTATATTTCGATCCAATAGAAGAAAATACTTTCTATGCCAATGGATATGACAATCCGGATTACATTAATGATGAACCTATCTATGATTATCGTAGTATAGCTTTGTTTGAAAATGGCAACAATATCCCAAGTAAAATGCTCGAATACAATATGCCGGTTGAACCATTGCAGCCAACAGCTGTTGATGATGAATATCAGGTAATTATTGGCGGTCTTCTTGAAGTCGAACAACCAGGTGTCATGACAAATGATATGCTGGCTGATATTTACAAAATGGAAGACGATGACTGGATTATTAACAGCATTGAGACAGAAAAGTTAACAGACCCTGTAAAAGGAAATTTGGAGAGTTTTGGCAGTGACGGATCATTTGTTTATCTGCATGATGGAGAGGATCTTTTGACAGATAGCTTCGAATATCTGCTCAAAGTTTATATGTCAAGAGGAGAAGAGGACATAACTCTTTCTGATACAGCAGTTGTAAATATCGAAATATTACCATTGCCTCCTGAACCGACACCTGTGCCGACGGAAACTCCAACTTTACCAACAATAACAGATACAACAGATCCTGTACCTCTGGCACCTGTTTTGCCAACTATATCAGTAATTGAGCAGACCTTGCCTTTAGCATCTGTTTTGCCGACAATTGCGCAAGCACAGGAACAAATTCCCAAGTCAGGTGAAAATGCCCCCTTGTGGCCGCTTGGACTGGCTTTAATAATTATTGCTGTTGGTGCAGGTTTATTAATCCGGCGGCATACGAGAAAAGAAGATAAAAATGATTTGAAAGAATGGAAAGAATAATATTTTATTAAGGAGACAGCTATGCTTTACAACCAGTGGAAAAAAGAATAGAGAGCAGAGGCTTTGTTATAAGTTATACAGGGTCTTTGCTCTGTTATTACGTTATTGACTTATATCAGTTTTGTTACGATTTTTGTAATAATTAATATTTTAATTTTGGCAATGATATAATGGGCAATAAGTAAAGTACTATCGTACAAGATATTTATACGAAATCATCTGTTTATTTATTGAAAGAAGTTATACAATTAAGTTGTCACGAAATAGCACGGTTTGTTTTAAAAAATCAAATGTTTCATGCTATTTTGTCATCGGGAAACAGTGGGGATTTTAAGTATTTTATGGCGACAGAAAGAAAAGCTTTAGGAACACTTTTAATTGAATCAGGAATAATAAGCGAAGAACAGCTCAAGCTGGCACTGGATAATCAGAGAACTTCCGGCAAAAGACTGGGAGAAGTTTTGATTGATCTGGAAATAGTAACCGAAAAGCAGATTCTGGAAGTTCTGGAGTATCAGCTAAAGATTCCCTTTGTTGATCTAAATAAATATGATATTGATGAAAAATGCCCTTTGCTTATTAATGAAGCGATGGCAAGAAGACATCAGATAATGCCTGTAAAGAGGGAAAATGGCAATCTGATTGTTGTGATGACCGATCCTCTTAATTTACAGGCTCTGGATGATGTAAGAATTTTCACCGGTCAGTCCGTAAGTCCTTTGATGGCTTTGCAAAATGATGTAATGACAGCAATAGATAAATATTATAGCCGTGAAGGTGCGGAAAAAGCTGTTGAAGACTTTAAGAAAGAAATTGATCTGGATCAGTTTGATGAATCCGAGAGCGAAGCATTAAGTGATGTTAGCAATGCCCCGGTAGTAAGACTTGTAAATTCAGTTATACAGCATGCTATCCGGTCAAGAGCAAGTGATATTCATATAGAACCTTTTGAGAAAAATCTGAGAATCAGATTCAGAGTAGATGGTGAACTTCAGGAAATAATGAAATCGTCCAAAGCCGCACATCCTGCTATTGTGACACGCATCAAGATAATGGGCAAAATGGATATTGCTGAGAAGCGTGTCCCGCAAGATGGCAGAGTAGAAATGTCACTTGACGGTAAAGATGTAGATTTACGTATTTCGATTTTACCCACTGTATACGGGGAAAAAATAGTTATCAGACTACTTGGCCGCAGTGATCTGGTAATGAGTAAGGAACAGCTGGGTTTTTCGGAAACAAATATTGTACTTTTTGACAGTATAATCAAAAGTACAAACGGTATTATTTTGGTAACCGGACCTACAGGATCGGGTAAAACAACCACCCTATATGCTGTGTTGAGAGAACTTAATAAGATCAATCATAATATCATTACAGTGGAGGATCCTGTTGAATATAGGCTTGAGGGCGTTAATCAAGTTCAGGTTAATACCAAAGCGGGGCTGACTTTTGCCAATGGGTTGAGATCAATTTTAAGACAAGATCCCGATATTATAATGATCGGTGAGATCAGAGATAGTGAAACAGCCCAGATAGCAGTTAGAGCAGCGATAACAGGGCATTTGGTCTTGAGTACTATGCATACCAATGATTCGGCATCAACTGTATCAAGACTGGTTGATATGGGAATAGAGCCCTATCTTGTTTCATCTTCTGTGGTTGGAGTTACTGCACAGAGGCTGATGCGCAGAATTTGTCCTGAATGTAAAACAGTTTATCAGACAGATCGGGCAGAGATGGATATTCTCAAGGTTAGAGAACCGGTAAACGTTTATCATGGAGTAGGCTGCAGTAATTGTAACCATACAGGATATAAAGGCAGAATAGCTATACATGAAATAATGCAGGTTACAAGCCAGATCAGAGAACTGATAGACAAAAGAGCAAGCATGGATCATATGCGTAATATCTCGAGAAAGCATGGTACGACGACTCTGAGAGATAATGCAGTAGAGCTTGTAATGTCAGGAGTAACAACTATAGATGAATTATTAAAAGTGACCTATAGCATAGAATAAATAATAAAAATGACTATTAATGACAAAACGGTAAAATGAATTAACAATAAGAGACTTTTTAGAAAAAATGCATAACTATAATATAAATAGAAGGAGGTGGGGATTCTTGGTTATTGATGTTTTGACAATGTTAACAGATGTTGTAAGACTTAAGGCATCTGATCTTCATATCACCGTGGCTATACCACCTATGATCAGAATTAACCAGATTCTCAGACCATATAATGAAAAACCGCTGACGCCGGAGGATACTGAAGCAATAACAAGAAGCATTCTCACTCCTGAGCAAATGCTTGTATTGGACAAAAAAGGAGAGCTTGATTTCTCGTATATAGTACCTCAGCTAAGCAGATTTCGTGTAAATGCCTATAAGCAGCGCAGCAGTTATGGTATAGCTTTCAGAGTTATCAATATAGTTGTTCCTACGATTGATGAACTGGGGTTCCCGTCTACTCTTAAAGGTCTTGCCTTAAAGACAAGAGGTCTCATACTGGTTACCGGACCTACGGGAAGTGGTAAGTCAACAACTATGGCTGCTATGGTAGACCATATTAACCGTAACCGTAACTGTCATGTTCTGACTTTGGAAGAGCCTATTGAATACCTGCACAGACATGGCAACAGCATGATCAATCAACGTGAGGTGGGCACAGATACAAGGAGTTTTGCTTCAGGGTTAAGAGCTGCCTTGCGTGAAGATCCGGATGTAATAATGGTTGGTGAGATGCGTGATCTGGAAACCATATCTACAGCCATTACGGCAGCAGAAACAGGACATCTTGTTATGTCTACACTGCATACAACAGGTGCAGAACAGACAATAGACAGAATTATTGATGTTTTTCCACCGCATCAGCAGCAGCAGGTCAGGGTTCAGTTGTCTGTAGTTTTGCAGGCTGTAATATCTCAGTTGCTTTTGCCATCGGTGGATAATGATAGTATGTTGGCTGCACAGGAAATAATGGTCGCAAACAATGCGGTGCGCAATCTGATCAGAGATGGCAAAACAAATCAGTTGCAGACCGTTATACAGACTCATACAAAATCCGGGATGGTTCCGCTTGATCTCTCGCTTAGTAATCTTGTTAAACAAAATAAGATTACTAATGAGACAGCAAATGCATTTGCACTTGATCGTGACATGTTGAAGAGATACATGGAAGGATAATGGAGGATTTGATCTAAATGGCTTCATATGAATACAAAGCTATAAAACAAGGCGGTGAAATGATTGAAGGCAGTATCATTGCCAAAGACAAAAATGAAGTTTTGGAAATGCTGCGTGAGAAGGAGTTTCGTCCAATTGCTGTCAGTGAACTCAAGCAGAGCCAGAGCATGGATCTTTCCGGCAGTTTTTCACGTGTCAAAGTTAAGGATATTGCTATTTTCTGCCGCCAGTTCTATACGATGCTGCACTCTGGTATCAGCATAATACAGTGTCTGGATATACTTCGTCAGCAATTTGACAATGTGAAGCTAAGAAAAATCATTGGTGAAATTTATGAACAGGTACAGAAGGGATCTTCAATGTCTGAATCAATGCGTATGCATAAAGATGTTTTCCCGGAACTGTTGATAAATATGGTTGAGGCAGGCGAAGCCAGTGGTAACATTGATGTAATTATGCAACGTATGGCAGAGCATTTTGAAAAAGATACCAAGCTAAGACGTAAAATAACAGGTGCTATGGTTTATCCGATTGTGCTTGCATCAGTCATGGTAATAGTTGTTACAGGCCTTATAACATTTGTAATGCCAACCTTTATCGGAATGTTTACAGGCAGCGGCACTGAGTTGCCTTTGCCAACAAGAATTCTACTAGCGATCAGCAATTTTATGACCAGCTACTGGTACATAATAATAGGTGTTCTTTTTGCCGTGATTTATCTGTTTGCCAGAAGCCTTAAAACAGATTCCGGCAGGCATGCTTTTGACAGATTTAAGTTAAAACTGCCGATTTTCAAAAATGTGACAATTCGAGTAGCGACTACTCGTTTTGCCAGAACGCTTTCCACCTTGCTGGCAAGTGGTATTCCTCTTCTGACTGCTATGGAAATAACGTCCAAGGTTGTAGGCAATAAAGTTGTTGAACGGGCTATCATGAATGTCCGGGAAGATGTAAGAAAAGGTTTTGATCTTGCAGGTCCTATTAAGAGAACCAAACTATTCCCGCCAATGGTTGACAGTATGATCCGTATAGGTGAAGAATCCGGTTCTCTTGATGATGTTCTGCAAAAAACAGCTGATTTTTATGATGAGGAAGTAGATGCCGCCATCTCGAAAATGACATCACTGATGGAACCTCTGCTGATAGTTATTATGGCGGTAGTAATCGGTTCGGTCGTTATATCAATAGCTCTGCCTATGTTTAATATGTTTGATACTATCGGCTAGGCAAAAAAGAAAAACTAATCTTGGTTTCAACAGACAGGATTCTGTTAAACATAAATTAAATTAAATTTTGGGAGGTAATCAAAATGACACATGCAATGACAATTCAAGAAAAAAAGAACATCCGCAAAAACCGTAAAGGTTTCACTCTGATCGAACTGATCGTAGTTATCGCTATCCTGGCTATTCTGGCTGCAATTGCAATACCGGCTTTCACAGGAACACAAAGAAGAGCTCAAGAGAGAGTTCACAATTCAAACCGTCAAGTGTTGACTAGTGCTGCTAGGGTTTATATTGCTGAAGTTGGTGCCGCAACTGCTGCTGGGACTTATACTAGTGGTTCTCTAGGAGGATTTGGGGCTTATATTGATGTTGATGGTTGGCCAACTAACCCTATTTCAAGTGGAACTGGTTCAGGTGCATATCAAGTTGTAATTGGTACAAATGGTTCTGTAACAGTAACTCCTGCAGCCGTTGGTGAAACTACTCCTACAACTAGTACCTAATAAATATTTATAACAACACCAACTTCTCTTAACTGAGAAAATCTAACCGAAAAACATTATAGCAAAGGCGGTACCATGGCAATTGTCGTCATGGTATTTGCCCTTTTGCTAAGTTAAACACTTATGTGACAATTATTGACCTCTAAGGGTGTTATAATGTGATTATGTGGATGGATCTATACGAAGTTATTATATAAGCACAGATGAAGAATAAAATTTTATGATCAGTATCATTATCAGGGAGTTGAAAGTAATGAAGATGACGCCGGGAAAATTTATTAATCCAAAATCAAGGAAGGGTAATGCCATGATTTTTGTAATCCTGGCTTTTGCGCTGGTTATGATTTTTGCGGCATCGATTGCTTTCATGTTCAGTACTAATCTTACCCAGACGGTAAGACAAGAAGAAAGTTCACAGGCATATTACATTGCTCTGTCAGGTGTTGACCTGGCAAGATCAGCATTGGCAAAAGAGAATGCCGGCGGTATCCGTTTGATCAGTTCATTTTGGAACTCTAGTGGCAACCTTATTCTTAGCAGCAGCGGTATTACCGATACTATTACGGTTGAAAGCGGCGGTGAGGTAATCGGTACAGCGTCTATCAGAATAGATGCTTCCGGTACAGGTGCTGCCAAACAGGTAATTATTACATCAACAGGTACTCATACACAGTCAGGTACCAGCAGAACATTAACGCTTAAACTGACTAATATTGATTCTTTCCCGTATATGAATGAAAACTGGGAATGATTTGTTTTGACATATCAGTTATCTTATCGGCAAAAATAAAGAAAAGATGACTTTTGAAATAAGGTGATTTTGGTGAAAAGAATTATTAAGAGAAAAAAGGGAATAACTCTGATTGAACTTGTGGTAGCAATGGCTTTGCTTACTATTGTTATTGCTATGAGTTTTAGTATGATCAGTTTTGGTAATCTTGTTACGAGAAAAGTAACAGATGAGTATGATGTGCAGTCATCTACCAGACTTGTTACCGAGTATACAAACCGTGTTGCAAGGTATTCTACTGCTGCTTTTACCGTGCCTCGTTCCAGTTTCAGAGAGGATAAGCTTGATCCAAACTGGAATTATATTGGCATGATGGATGGCAGTGTGGTTCAGTATGAGGCAAATGTTTCAACAGGAACTCATACAAAGACTGTTTTAGCCGAAGCAAATGACAGCGTTTATTATGAGGTTGTATTTAATAGGGCGCCCAATGATTATTACGATAAAATTGTAACTTTTTCTATTCAGGGTTTTATCAGGGATAAGGCAATTGAATATGATGCATATGGCAATAAAATAGCACATATAAATATTTTTTCGCAGGCAGAGTCTTTGAATTCATTGCAGGTTATTCATAATGGTACTTCCTCCAATCCGGCAGTTGCAATGGCTTACAGAATGGATGACCGTGCTGATCCACAGCGGCCTTCTGCAAATGTAGCTATGGTTTTGGATATGTCCGGCAGTATGAATGATAATATGAATGGCAATACTACCAATAATGCACAACAAAGGAGAATTTATTTTCTCAAACAATCATTGACTTCTCTGATTAATCAGTTTAGTACCTCGCAGTATTCCTCATATATTTCACTTGTACCGTTTTCCGATGCTGCCAATAACCCCAGAGCAATGGTTGATGTTACGGTAGCCAGCGGCAAGCAGACTGTAATGAATAATGTGAATGCGCTTTCTGCCGACGGTGGCACAAATACCGGTGATGGTATCAGAAGAGCATATTATCAGATAGCAGGTTTTAGAGACCCTGATGTCATTGCCAGAGAATATATTATTATTCTGGTAGATGGTGTTACTACAGCTCATACAAGAACAGGTATTAATAGCCCTTCAAGTGCTTACTGGACTGCTAATGGTAATGTAACAATTAGTACCTGGAGCAGTGGATCTTATAGAAACGGTAATATATACGGTCTTGGGCATTCTTTATGTTCTCAAAGTACAGCTTATGTCAACACAATCGGTAATATGGTCAAAAGTGATCTCGATTCTAATGGCAATCAACGAATAAAGACTTTTGTAATCGGTTTTTCTAATAATACTGACGATTTCGGCAGTTTGAACGATATTGCGGATGCAGTTAATGCTACAGGCTATACAGATGCAGGTGGCACTTATCGTAAGTTTTTCACAGCAGGTAGTGAAGCGGAATTAAGTCAGATATTTGATAGTTTGCATGGATTGATTTTATCTGATCTTTTCCATATTGATGGGCCAACCTTGCAGTAGGAATTTGCGGCAGAAAGGGTGATTTACTAATGTCTTTAAATAAAAAAGGCTTAACCATGATCGAGATTGTTGTTTCGGTAGGTATTCTGGGAATTATTGCCGTTCTTTTTCTGACTGCTTTTTCCGGTCAGTTTGCCATGTTCTCGCGTACAGGTAAGCTTACGGATGATTTATTTCAGTCTCAGGAGATAATTGAGCAAGACATTGAAAGAATCAAGGCTGATCTTGCTCAGGGTACAGGTGCGATTAGCAATCAGCATATCTCCTATAATCTTTTTGCCGGTACCACCTATGCACGTCAAGTTAGCGGTTATGTAAGTGATACCAAATTGCATTCGGCTGAACCTCAGTTGGTAACGGTTGTTTCAGATGGTAGATTACCTGATTTCCCGGTACCTTCGGTTATTGATGCTAATTTAAGAATTGTCAGAAATGGCACTGCAGCAACTTCACTGCTTGATAATTATGAGAATGTTTCTTTGCCTGGACTTAGTTTGCGTGCGACGTCTACTATAGATGAAAATGGTGTTTATTATACCAGCAGACATGAATGGTATGTTTCAAATCCAGGGTTTAATATTCCTGTCATTTCCAGGAATAATCCCAATTATGAAAGTCTGGTCAGTTCTGATTATGACCATGGCAGATTATATCCATTGTTTCCTAATGATTACAGTCCTGTGCCTGTTTCGGCTTATTCCGGTAATACGACAGAAAGTATATTGAGTACCCTTTCAGAAACTTATGCCGGCAGACATATTATTTATCAGGTAACTCCTTTTGCTGTTAGCGGGCGTAAAGGCGAATCTGTTTTTAGTGATCCCGTATTTTTGTCTGGTCCGTCCGTGAGAGAAGGTCGCATACTGCATCTTGATGCATCTTTGATCAGCAAAGCCGATTTTGGTACTGCTAATAGTGCTCTTTTTGCCTCAAATAGTACTAAAGTTAAAAGATGGCAGGATCAGTCCGGACTTAATAACCATGCTGTTCAGAATACAGAAAGCTTAATGCCTGATGTTGAAGAAGTAAATTATCATGATTCTATGTCTCTTTGGGGTAAAGCCATTTCCGGTTCATCTGGTGGTTCAGAACTTTCCATTGCCAGTTTTAATACTTCCGGTGCACTTACGGAATATACCGTTGCGGTGGTGGCAAAAAGACTTACAAATGAATCTCACGATATTTTGATTGCCAGGAATGGTTCAGATACTGTCTGGGCTATCGGTTATGATGATCTTGATCTTGTTTTTGATTCTTCTGCTTCAGGTGGTATTCCGGCTATACGAAATTTGGCAGTAGATGATAGCTGGCATATACTGCTCTTTGATTTTAAATCTGACGGAACTGTTGAAGTATATTTAGATGATGAAACCAGCCCTAGTGCTGTTGGTACAATTGCTACAGGTTATACTATAAATAGTATGAATATAAATTTGTCTGATAATTATGAATTGGCGGAAATACTGATGTATCGAGGTTTATCTGCTGCCAATAAAACGAAAGTCAGAGATTTTCTCAATAATAAATATCAACCAGATCCGGCTGAACATGCAGTTACAATCAGTTATCTGCTTCCTGTAGCCGATCAGGTTATTATAAAGGGTGATACTATTGCCGGACTTCCGGGAAGTGTACCTGCGCATATGAGCAACGGGTCGATTCAAAATGTTGCTATAGCCTGGGATGGTAGTTTTAATTCCAGCACGGTTGGTACATATTCCATAACTGGCAGAGCAGTTATGAATAATACAAAAACTGTCTCTGCGGTAATTCATGTGCTGGGTATAGATCAGCTCCAGCTTTCACCTTCAAATGTAAATATTATACAAGGAACAGACTATCCGCTTCCTGTGCGTCTACCGGCACAAGTCAGTAATACTCAGCTTTCCAGAGTTATGGATGTACTGGTCAACTGGTTTGATGTTTCGGCCGGTCTTCCTGGTAATTCTCTTAACAATCTTAGTGTGCTTTCGGCGTCTGCTTCTGCTTATACTATTCGGGCATATGCTGGTCTTGATAATGCGATTTCAGCCGATTTGTCTGTTAGTGTAGATGCACATACTCCTGTTACAGGAGTTAGTCTGAATAAAAACTCTTCTACAGTTAACCTGAATTCAAGCGATACTCTTGTAGCAACTGTTCATCCTACTAATGCCACATATAAGGATATTAGCTGGCTCTCGTCTAATTCTGCAGTAGTAAGTATAACTAATACGGCTACCCCTGGTACTGTTCAGATAAATGCTATCAGTGGCGGCAATGCTGTTATTACTGTTACAACGGCTGAAGGTGGATTTACGGCAACCTGTAATGTTACCGTGCATGTACCGCTAACCGAACTTTCCTTCCCGCAAGGTACTGTTTCAATGAGTAGAAATAGTACTCAAAATGCATTGAATTGGTTGACATTTACACCTGCTAATGCAACAAATAAAAATGTTACTTGGCATTCAAGTAATACAAATATTGCAACAGTTACTTCTAGTGGCATTGTTTCAACTAGAAATACGAATGGTAGGACAAATATTACCGCCAGATCGGTTGAAAATAATGCTATTTTTGCTGAATTCGAAATTCAGGTTTCAGGTAATTCAGGCTGCTAGCATAAATATGAGCAAATAATAAATATAACAGGAATAAATGACTTCTGAGGTGAATGATGCGTCCGATACTGATTGACTTTGAGCTTTTTGACAGATATATTGCGGTTGAATCCTATATTGTGTTCAACCTTATTCTTAATCCTTTAATATTTGTCGTTTTGGGCGCTCTTTTTCTAAATTCGCTGACAAAAAACAAATTACGTTCCTGGCTTTCGGCGATAACTATTGCAGTTCTTGTTATTATCGGTTCGAGATTTGTCTGGTCATTGGGTGTTATCGGCCGTGGTGACGGTAGCAGTGCCAATCCTTTTCAATTATTCCCGGGTGGCTTTACTATGGTGGGCGGTTTTGTTTTTGCGGCACCATTTTTCCCGCTTGTGGCAAAATTTAATCGTATAAATACCTGGCAGTTTCTCGATATGCTTACTCCCGGCTGGGCACTTGGTATTATGTTTAATAAGATAGGCTGCTTTTTAAATGGTTGTTGTATAGGTGTAAAAACAGAAAGTTTCTTTGGTATGCAGTTCCCTATGGTTGATTATCCTGATCCTGTATTTCCCACACAATTATACGAATCGATTTCAGGTCTTATCGGGTTTTTAATAGTACTTGTTATTTTGAAAAGGCAGAAGGCAAAAGGTCTTAGTTTTAGCTTTTTTGCCTTTTATTTTGCAGTTGTTAGATTTCTGCTTGATTTTATCAAGGAAGTACCGCCTAAAATGACTTTGCCGTCGTTGCTTTTGCCGGTTTCATATAGTCTGCTGATAATATTAACCGGTTATATATTTCTACGTAAATTATCGGAGCATCGACGATTATCTTTATCAGAGAGAGAGGTATAAGGTTATAAGTATATTGCCTTATTGATCTTTTTTGAATAAATAATTCAACATGGAGGAGGAGATTTTGTGATTTCAGGTAAAGTACTGGCATTGGATATCGGACATAGATATATTCACATGGCAGAAGGAAAAATCGGCAAAAAACAGATGGATATATCAAAGTACGCCATAGTGGAGACTCCGGAAGGTTCTGTTAAGGAAGGAGCTATTGCAGATAATCTGTCATTAAAAAATGCCATAGTTACTGCTTTGAAAACTAATGGCTTTAAGAATGACCGGGTTATTATTACCATTAAGAGCCCTCAGATTATTGTGAGAGACTTTTCTATGCCTGTTGTGAAACCAGAAGAATACAGATCTATGATTCATCTGGAAATGGAGCAGTATGTACCAAGTCTTGCAACCGATTATACTTTGGGTTTTGTGCTGCAGGATAAGCCGGCCGGATTTGCGCAGGATATGTTGATGATAAAAGCATATGCTATGCCCAAAAGGTTGATATCGGAATATAATGAATTGCTCAAAGGTGCAGGATTAAAGCCAGTGGTTATTGATGCTCATGTCAATACTGCCTCAAAACTGGCAAAAAAAGTCTTTTTCCCGAATGGTCCTGAAAGTTCTTCTGTAAACTGGCGAACTGCTGCCCTGATTGACTTTGGCTATGAGTATACCGATCTCAATATTATGAGCGCCGGTAAATCTGTTTTTAACAGACTTATATCAAATGGCAGCCGGATGCTCTGGTCAGAGGTAGCAAGAAATAATAATCTCTCTTTAAAACAGGCAGAAGCTATTGTTGCTAAAGAGGTTGACCTTAAAAATGTCAATGGTGATAAAATTCAGGAAACTGTAAGATCATATTCGACAAAACTTCTGGCGGATATTCAGACTAATCTGCAATTTTATATAGGCAGAAATCAGGAGAAAAAACCTGATATCATGTTTATTTATGGAGGATTTTCCAGACTGTCCGGTTTTACTGAACTTATCAGCAGCACTTTTAATGTTCCGGTTTACTGTTTTGATGATATCCCTGTCATAAGTCAGAAAATTAAAAACAAGGAAAAACCGATTGATTATGTTCAGTTTATAAATGTACTTGGTGCATTTATCAGGAATGATTGAGGAAGGAGGGATATTATGCATGATTTGAATTTTTTGCAGACTTCTGTAGAAAAAAAGAAAAAATCACCCGTGACCGCAGTTTTAATTGTTTTGGCAATTCTTATGGTGTGTGGATTTTCTCTTTTTTACATACTGATGAATCTGAGCTTTATCAAAACAGAAAATAAGATCAGCGAGCTTCAGGACTATATTGCTTCAGAAGATGTTAGAATGCAGTATGAAGAATTAAATGCACTTAGATCAGAACAAGAGTTTTATTCTTCTGTTTTGGATGATTTAAACAAGTTGGATAATCATCTTGCTTCGATTAATTATATGCAAGGTTCTGTTATTGATAAACTGTTTGCAGCTACTCCATCGAGTGTAGAATTCAATTCTGTAAATTTTAGAGATCGCTTGATTGATTTTGAAGCCGAGGCTGATAATGAAGCAGCCGCAGCCTTGTGGTTGTATCAGGTAGGGCAGCTTGATTTTGTTGAGTCTGCCAGTATATCGGCAATAACCATAGACGAGTTAAGTGGTAAGGCCAATGTTTCATTGTCCTGTCTGCTTGTGGAGGTGAATCAGCAATGAATATTACAGCAAGAGAAAAAATAATGCTGCTGGCTTTGTTGTTGGTAGCTATCATTGCGGTAGGGTACTATTTTGTATTTGTACCTGTTATGGAAAAAAGCAGTGATTTAATTATGAAGCGTATAGATGTTCAGGCCCAGGCTGACGAAGTACAAATAGAACTTGCTGCCTTGCCAAGAATTAGAAATGATGTTGATGAGTATAAGAACAGTCTGACTGATCTGGCTGCTCCTTTTTATGCAGTTATTTTGCAAGATGAATTGATTTTGCAAATAGATGATCTCATCAAATTATCTGGCATTATGGTTGATGCTTATTCTTTTTCGCAGCAGCAAGGCATAACTGTAATGTCCTCTGCTGCAGTTATGCCGGAAGCTGAATCACAAGAGAGTCAGCAAGGCGAAAATTCTGATTCGGACGCAGCAGTAAATGAGGCTGCTCCAGTTACACAAAATGTTGAATCTACTATTGCTAATACACAGCTTTTGTCTGCTGATATTCAGTTTAGTGGCACATATGATCAGCTTCGTTCCTTTATTTCTCAAGCCGAGGGGTTAAATCGTGCTATCAGAATAAGTAACCTTTCTTATCAGGTTGATTTTATTAGTCCTGATGAGCAAGAAGAATCTGTTCAGCCGGAAACACCTGATGTGCAAGACGAAGAAGAAAATGAAGAAGAAAATATTACCGATGCCGATGAAGAGGAAGCAGAAACAGAAACTGCCGATCAGACAGATACAAACAATGTGCAAACAGCAGCTGTTTTACGCAGTGGCATAAGAGGAAGTTTTACAATTGAATTTTATGCTATTAATACACTTATTGCTCAGGACGCTTAATTTAAAAAGCAATCGTTAGGAGGCAAATAAAATTGATTAATGATATCATCTTGTTTCTGCAGAAAATATCTGCTGATCTGATTTTTGATATAGGGTTATTGATCATTCCGGGGACTGTTCTCCTGGCGATTATATATTTTGATTTTATTCTATTGCTGGGATTCGCAAGCAGAGTTAAAATTTTGAATAAAAAGGTCGGAAATATCAAAGATAATGACAGTGACCGGTTTAAAAAAATTGAAAAGAGTGTTAAAAGCTGCAGATTAAAAGGTTTGCTTAAAGTCTGGCAGGATCAAATAGGGCATGATCTTTATAATCCTGATAAGCCTGCCTGGAATCTTGCTGATAACCGTGATCTGGCTTTAGAGAGCTTTTATATTACATGTCAGAGAAATATCGCTAAATTAGTTCCAGGAATAATAGTTATCATTGCCCTGCTGATTAGCTCAATCGGCATGATTGCTGCAGGTTCTTCAGATATTTCAGTGATGAATCTATGGGCTTCCAACTGGCGGCAAATAGCTTTCTTATTGATTGCAGCTATTTTAAGCAGTCTTCTTTTCTGGATTATAGATGGTATTTTTGCCTTAAGTACAGTCAATCGTTTAGTAGCTCTTTTTACCTTGTTTTCAGAAAAGATTGGGGCTGTTAGTGAAAATGATCGCCGGCAGAAAGAATATATTGAGTTGACCAGACAGACAGAATTACTTTCTGATATGGATGCCAGGATTTCCAATACTGTTTTGGAGGTTTTTGACAACAAGTTAATTCCCGACTTGAAACATAGTTATAGAATGTCATTGGAAGAGCATCTCAAACCTGAAATTATTAATCTCAGCAGAGCTGCTGAGAACTTTACCGCACATGTTCTGGAATTGCAAAATGAAGGCATGCAAGCTCTGGCTGACTCTTTTTATGAAAAGCTTAGCGGCAGCTATAGCTCCCAGCTGGAAAAACTGTCTTTGATTTCGCGTGAACTTGAACAAGTACAAGCTGCCAGTATTAATAGAATGAATTCTCTGCTTTCTACCGTTGATGAAAATATGAGAATTCAAAACGATCTTAATGCCAGAGCTACAGAAACCATAAATGATCTTACCGAAGTAAGGACTGATCTGGCGACAGCTGCGGATAATCTTGCTTCTGGCATGGCTAAAGCAGGTGAGCTGGCAGAGTCGATGAATCAACTGCTTGAAGCAGACCGACGTTTGATTGCTGAGTTTGCTTATGAAAGACAAACTATGCAGGAACTGAATAATGGTTATTTTGATAAAATGAATAATCAGATGATGCAGTTGCAAGATGACCTTAACTCAGAAATAGAAAATATTTTTAGTAGATTTACCGATGTATATACCACAACATTTGAACATGTTGATGAGAAAACAAGCAATCTACTGGAAAATTTTGATGGTCAAACAAGAACATTGATGGAATCAATTGATGAACAGGTCAGAGACCTTACTTTCCTTTCGAGAGAGGTTTCTACGGAAGTTTCTGAACTCAACAGACAACTTAATTCTTCCGTGTCAGGCTTTTCTGAGAGTGTTTCCGTTAGTCTTGAACAAAGATATGCTGATATGGAAGATGCCGTAAATTCGCTTTCGAAAAAACTTGTTTCTGCTGCGGAAATAATTAGAGATTCGGTAGATGATTTGCCGGCTGCTGTTGTTCTGGCAAAAACTGTAATTTCTGAGCAAGAAAAAAAATAATTATTATTTGAGCTTTTCGGCTTTATAGGCTGAAAAATGTAATGAGGTCTTCGGATGTTTAATAAAAAGACAAATAAAACTGAATCTGAAGCTGTTCTTGTTTTTTCACCGGTATTGCTGGTTTTTGCCCTTGTTGCCTTGCTGGTCTTGATCATTATTATTGCTCCACTGACTGATTCGGCCAGGTCTCAAACTCCTTCTGATAGTGATGGAACCGGAAAACAGACTGAAGAAACATCTGATCAGGCGAATCAGGAAATAATTGCTCGCTTGGAGACTGAACTTGATCAGGCAAAACAGGATCTGGAATCATTACGTATTAAACTGACTGAGCTTAGTGAATCGGATGATATTAGTGCAGCTGTTTTAGGGCAGCTGCGTTCTGATCTGGAAAAATATACCAGTACAGAAAAAATATATGAAGATATAATTGCAGCACTGGCAGAACAAGGTATAAGCTGTATTTATAACGAAAATACTAATGCTCTTAGATTTGATCAGCATCTTTTGTTTGCTTCCAGCAGCTCTGATTTAACAGATAATGATAAAGATTTTCTTCTGGAGATCTATCCGGTTATAAATCAGATTCTGCTTGAATCGGACCAGTCTGACCGTATAAGACAGGTTGTTTTTACCGGTTTTGCTGATGATGGCGGCACTTTAGATCTCAATCTTTCACTATCTCATCAGCGCTCTGAGGCAGTGGTAAGTTTTCTGTCCGATAACAATCTTATAGGTCTTAATATTGAAAATGGTTCAGGTTTTACTTATACAGTTTCTGGTCTGGCTGATCAAAATCCAATTATGAAAAATGGCTCGGTTAACAGAGATCTTTCAAGAAGAGTGGAACTGTCTATTTTACTTGACTATAGCAATCTTGGTGATTTGGTTTTTGGCGATGATTAATTATGCTTGCCCTTTAGTTTCACAATATAATAATGATGAACAGAAGCAATGGTTGGAGGATTTTGCTTCCGGTTTATTTCGTTATAGTGATAATAATACTGATTTAAGATTACTTGCCATGACTATTCCTGTCAGCAGACTGAACAGTCTTGTAATCTTGTATTGCAAGGCTGATCTAAGTCTGAGAGAAAAAGATATAATTTATGCGCTCATAAAATATAGATTTACTCCAAGAATTGCCAGATTTGTCTGGGAATTGTTCCAATACCATGTGGACTGCGGACCTTTAATCAATTTGTGTTCCGAATTGACTATTGCATGGCAGGGCAGAAGCTATTCTGAATTTGATAATATTACTGACAAACTTAATCTGCCTGATAAAAACAGCTTGACGGATTGGCTGCACAGACTTGCTTTGCCTGCTGAACAAAAAGAAATACCTTTGTGGGCTTCATTTATCCCGGAGGTATTAAATGATCCTGCTCTTGATAAAGAGAAGGGAAACTTTGAATTCGGTTTTTGTTCCAAGTTTTATAATTATTTTCTGAATAATTATGACTATTCTGAATTTAGTAAATTCGAAGCCGATTTCAATTTGATTTCTGGTTCAGGAATTGAATTTTTGCTTCTTTACTATATTTGTGTGCGAAAAGAAGATACAGATTTTCTAAAAAATAATAGTGAAATTATTGAGGAATATGTTTTACAGCGATCCAATCAGTCTGTAAAGATATTTGAATCCTATTTGAAATTACTGGAGCCACATCAGTACGATGATAGAATTTTTCAAAAGATAAGAAAAGAAAGAGAAATATATGACCGGATACCCTGGATAATGATAGATGAAATAGCTCAAAGAAATTTTGAGTTATGGCAGAATCTGGCTGATATCAAAGATTGGTTTTCTGACAATAAGCGTAAATTATCTCTGATTGAAAGGTATATACCTTTGATTAAACGGATAAAAATACTTGAAAAAAATCAAGGGTCGATGCTTTTAATTTATTTTGATAGGATTATTCTGGGAGATAATAAAGAAGATTATAAAAATATTTTGATTTATCC
Source organism: Ercella succinigenes (assembly GCF_900002895.1). NCBI lineage: Bacteria > Bacillati > Bacillota > Clostridia > Eubacteriales > Oscillospiraceae > Ercella > Ercella succinigenes. The sequence goes on from NZ_CDHP01000062.1 coordinate 26,371, forward strand.
AGTTGAGATGTTGAGTAAAAGTATTGACTCAATTGATATATATGAACATATTGAAGGTCGTCAGGCAGTTCTGCAAGCCGCAGAAGATGGATTTTATTCCAGCCAGATTATTAATTCTGTTAAATCAGGTAAGGGTTCGCAGGCAATAAATATTAATGTCGAAGGTGCATCTGTATTATATGCAAAACAAATAATGGATGAGCTGCTTTCCTAAGGATCTTTTTACTATCCGATAAATTCTAATGTGCCAGAACTCGAGTTTGCAATTTAAAATATTTTCCCTTCAGGAAGTAAATACCATTGGTTCGATTATCTGTACAAAAGTTTCTACCAGATCAGGATCAAACTGGCTTCCTTTTTTGTCTTCTATTTCTTTGATTGCTGTATCTGCCGGCATTGCTTTTCGATATGGTCTGTCATTTGTCATAGCGTCGAAGGCATCCACGATACTTAAAATACGGCATTCCAGAGGTATATTTCTTTTAGAAATTCCTAGAGGATATCCGCTGCCGTCCCAGCGTTCATGATGTTGTAAAATTAAAGGTGCTATAGCTTCAAGTTCCGCTGATTCACGGGCAATACGTTCTCCTATGTCACTATGGGTTTTCATTATTATCCATTCATCCTCATTAAGCGGTCCTTCTTTTTTCAAAATACTGTCTGGTATACCGACTTTGCCGATATCATGAAATTTTGTCAGCAGCCTAAGACGATCCAGTTGAGTTTGTGTCATGCCTAGTCTGCTGCCTATGGCAATCGCCAGAGCTTCCATGCGATCTGCATGTCCTTCTGTTATATAATCCTTGGCTTCTAAAGCCAGTTTAAGTGCTTTTACAAGATTATTACGGGCACTGCCATCTTTTAACAGTTTATTCTGATACATATTATTATCTGCTTCCTGGAAAACAAGTTTAAGATTGCTTGGCAGCTTATCTCTATGTGCATAACCCCAGGAAATTGAAAAAGGATATTGTTCACTATTGTTCTTATGCAGCTTTTTTAATTTGCTGTGTAGCCTGATTAATTCACTTTCTGTTGCTGCAGAAGGCCTGTCTAACGTTATTATGCCAAACTCATCTCCACCTACTCTTGCCAGTATTGAATTCTTACCAAATACCTCTGATATCAGGTCGGCAGTTGCCTTTAGCATTTCGTCTCCTGCCTGATGGCCTAATGTATCATTGACCAGCTTTAAACCATCTATATCTATTAATACCATTGTTAATGATTCAATAGTTTTATTATTATACTCATGCATTTTTTCTTCAAAAACACGCCTGTTATATAATCCGGTTAGAGAATCTCTTTGTGCCATATCACGCAATTTCATTTCCATGTGTGTACGTTCCGTTATATCACGAATCATGATAAGTACTTCACCAAGTTCGGAAAGATGCATTCTTGCTTCAAGAAAAAGGGTTGTATTTTGAAAAATTAGCATCATTTCTCTTGTTATTAACCTTTTGGTAGCTGCAAGCTCACGTATAGATGCTCTTATCTGTCCCATAATCTGATCATTTCGCATAATTGCCATAATCAGGGGATTTTCTGTCTTAGAGCGCATAGTTAGAGGGGATACATGCCCTTCAAGATCACTTACCAGCAAAATATCCGGTATTGTAGTAATAAGTGCACGTGTGCGGGCATTTATCCTTTCCAGATCAAGCAGCTTATCCTGCAGCTCGGGATAATAATTTTTTCTTATTGAATCCTCGCCCAGACCTATAATTGCTTCACGTGTAGGCATTTTTGACCTATGATCTGAAAAGTCTTTTGGCTCTGTTTGTTCTAACTGCCTTTTTTCAAATTCACTGTATTTTTCGTCCATAAACTGTCCCCGTTTAAAAGATCTAATTAATTTCTGTTTTTCCAGATCACTTTTTTATTTTGATAAAAAGTTGTTTACCTCATTCCCTGTTGATGATTTTGCTAAATACGCCTGCAATTTCTTTTTCGCTGAGCTGACGTGGATTGGTAACCATACAAGGGTCGATTAATGCATTTTCTGTTAATTGACTAATTAGCTTATCTGTTATATCGTCGACTTCAACATAATGTTTAATTCCTATATCAGATCTTAGAGCAGATATAGTTTCTAATAAAGATTTTTTGCCTTTTTCAGTTCCCAAAGCATTGGCTATGCGGTCATAGCGTTCTGCTGCTGCATCATAATTTAATTCTATGATATTTTCTAACAAGATGCTGTTGCATTCGCCGTGAGCAAGATCAAGCAGACCTCCTAAACTATGAGAAAGTGCATGTACTGCTCCCAGACTGGCATTGGAAAAAGCAAGTCCTGCATGTAAAGACGCTTTCATCATATTATACATAGTAGCCAGTGTACGATCTGGCTTAACTGCCTGCCGGATGTTTTTGCCAATAAGACTAATTGCTTCTAAGGCATGTACATCGGTTAGTGCCGACTGGGCATTTGATACATAAGCCTCAATAGCATGAGTTAGTGCATCCATACCTGTACAGGCTGTTAAATATGGTGACATAGTCAAAAGAGGAACAGGATCAATTAAAGCAAGATCTGGTACAAGCTTTTTACTGATGATACCTCTTTTGGTATTAGAAACTGTGTCACAAATAATAGCAAATTGTGAAACGTCTGCTGAAGAACCGGAAGTAGTGGGCAGGCAGATCATGGGAGGACCAGGCAACCTGATCTGATCCACTCCTGTATAATCAAGAATATTGCCACCATTTGATGCTACAATTGCTATGCCTTTGGCACAGTCAAGAGGACTGCCGCCTCCGATAGCTATAATTGCATCACAATTTTGCGATATAAAAATTTCTGATCCCAGCATAGTTTCGTAATCTCTGGGATTTGCAGTTATATCGCTGTAGATATAGTAAGTATTTGTATAAGCTGAAATATGCTCGATGATGTCAATAAACCAATCAAAGTCAAGAAGTTCATGATCTGTCACAATCATCGGCTTGCGAATTGTAAAGTGTTGTAAATAGCGCGACAACAGTAATCTGGCATTTTCTCCAAATATTATTTCCGGAGCAACAAATTTCCTTAGTTCAGCGTAATCTTCTCCAACTCCACTTGTCTGATCATCAATAATCATGTTGACACTCCTTTGATTATTTTACCGTTTGAACGGTATGCTTTATTTTATTAAAGAAGGGCTGACTGAATAATTATGCTATTTTTATATTTTCACTATATATATAATTTTATCTATTAATATTTAAATGTATAGACTATTAATGCAAAAAAATAATCTCAATAAAATGGTATAATGACGATTATCAGATATTGAGGTCAAAAGCAGGCTGAATAAGTCAAGTCCAAAAAGTTGGTGTAAATTGTCTTCCGGTATCTGCATGAATCAGGTGACAACATGCAGGTATGCTGCTCGTTCTGCTAACGCTTCTTTTCTTGCTGTTTCTCTCTCATCAAAGTAGCGATCCATTATGAAATACTTTTTGCCGGTCAACC
>NZ_CDHP01000063.1:0-103825 GCF_900002895.1 Ercella succinigenes
ATTAATTATGTCTTTATTATTCTATCATTTATCTAATATAAATACATATTATTGAATATATTATTTATATTAGATATTGAAATAGTCTTGTATTTTAAAACTACTTCATTCTGCATCAGGACGAAAAATCTTTTTTTGTCCCGTCATATCAAGTATTCCTTTACCATGACCACTGAGAACCTCCTGCTCGATTGCAAATCTAAGCCATAACATATCCTCTGTCAGAGAGCTTCCTCTTTCTGCAAGAACAATCATTTCCTCTTTTGTTTGTGGCAGTTCTATAGTTACATATATAAGATTTCCACCAGCAGGCCGGATTATTCTTACCTGTTCCATTAATGAAATCTGCGGCCTCTCATCACGGTCTGCATCTATTATTGCACCCATGAGTGTTACAGCAATTTGCATGGCACTTGTAACATCCACAGTTAATTCCTGACCTAGATTAAGTGAAACTACACGTATACCTTCTATAACAGGTATATCAGAAGGCAGTTCGGATTTAATATCAAGAGCATAACCATCTTTATCGATCAGCACACAACCGTCTGGGATAGCAACATAGGCCACTTCGGTTCTTTCCTCAACATTAATGCTTATTTTGCCTGGGAAAGACATTTTTACCACAGCAGATTTTACATATGGCATACTATCAGTAATTTGATTTTCGGCTCCACCATACCTTAATTCAAAAAAATGCCGCAAACTTCCGCCCAGGCCTTTTGCAAGATGTTGTCCTTGCTGTAAACCACTATGATTAACTATATCCTGTTCACTTATTGATACGGTATCTGAAAAAATAAATTCCTGAAGGTGAAATATCGGCAAGGCAAGAAAAATAACAGCAATTGCCAGCAACGCCGCTAACCAGATCAGAAAACTGCGCAATTTTGATTTACGTGGATTTTTTCTGGTTTCGCCCATTCATAATCTCCAATAAACAATTATATATATCTTTTGCCGCTTCAGGTTTTGCAAGCTTCAAAGCCTTTGCACCCATATTTTCAATCAAACTACAATCTGAAAAAAGATTATCCAAAGTATCTGCCAGCCATTGCGAGTTGCAGTTATCATCAGATTGCAAAATAGCAGCACCGGCATCAGACAATGATCTGGCATTAAAAGTCTGATGATCTCCTGCTGCATAAGGATAAGGAATAAGAACTGCGGCTTTGCCCAGAGCAGCCAGTTCTGAACATGTCATGGCGCCTGCTCTTGCAATGACAATATCGGCAGCTGCCATCCATAAGGGAGCATCAAAAATATATTCAAATATACTAAAGTCCGATGACTTTGGGAAATTATCTATAACAGCCTGATAATGTTGTCTGCCTGCCGCCAGAATTATGCGAACATTATTATTCAGTTTGGTTCTTAAATTTTGCCAGAGAGGTTCATTTTTAAGACCGGTTGCAGCATCGTTAAGAGTCTTGGAACCAAGGCTTCCTCCCATCACAAGTATAATTTTCTCATTACTATCCAAAGCAAGGGTGTTCCTTGCCTCTTCCTTCGTCAAATCAAAAAATTCACTGCGTACAGGATTACCTGTAAGCACAACAGGTGCAGTGGTTTTGAAATACTTTTCAGTACCACTAAAGCTAATGCAAATCATCTGACATCTACTTGCAAGTAATCTGTTTGATCTTCCCGGGTAGGCATTCTGCTCATGTAACAAAGCCGGAATCTTCAGTCTGCCTGCAGCTGCAATCAAAGGACTGCAAACATAACCGCCTGTTCCTATAACAGCATCCGGCTTAAATTCCTTTATAAGATTGATACACTGACGGCGTCCGGCAAAAAAATCTCTGACTGCGGCAAAAGTATCTTTGTTTATTCTGTTTGGCAAGCCCCGGGCAGTTATCTCCTTAAACTTGTAGCCTGCTCTTGGGATCATTTCACTTTCCATGCCTCTTGCCGTGCCACAAAAAATTATTTCTGCTTCAGGATCGTTGTTTTTTATCTCTTCTGCAATAGCAAGGGCAGGATTTATATGTCCGCTGGTACCTCCACCTGCCAGAATATATTTTTTTGTTTTTGTCATATATCTCTCCTTCTAGGTTTAGCTGGGACTCGCTTCACCTGATCATGCCCATACCCGCTAGTCGGGGATCCTGCCAAAAGCATATCTGCACTTGTTTTTTTCTTCTGACCGGAGCGGGAAACGCAAAGCAAAAGCCCGATTGCTATAAGGAAAAACAGATTTGACGTGCCTCCATAGCTAAAAAAGGGCAGAGAGATACCTGTTGCAGGCAAAACACTGGTTGCAACACCTATATTTAATAATGCCTGTATACTTATGAGACCCGTATAGCCGGCAGCAAGCATTGCTGCATAATTATCCTTGGCTTTGATCGATACATTTACTCCGGCAACTAAAAATATAATGAACAGAAGCAGTACGGAAAGAGTACCTATAAATCCTAGTTCCTCACCTATGATAGCAAAAACATAATCATTATGAGCTTCTGGCAAATAATTGTATTTTTGTCTGCCCTTGCCAAGGCCAACACCGGTCAAACCACCGGATCCTATTGCTATAATAGCTTGATCTATCTGATAGGTATCGTCATCACTAGCTTCATCAGGATTAACGAACATATTAATACGTCGTTCTACATGTGAGAAATTACTTTTTATTTCCTCACCAAATTCATCCATCGATTTATTATTGACATTTAGATATACAGGCAGCATTGCCCCTATCAACAAAGCTATAATTAAAACCATGATTATAGCTTGAGTTATTCCGCTTATCCATGAACGAAAAGGAATGCCGGAAGCAAGAAAAACAGTGAAAATAATAAATCCTGTTATGATAAATCCTGACATATGAGGCTGCCAGGCAATCAAAAAAAGCCAGACCATCATAGCGGCTGCTGGAATCAGAATATCTGTCCAACCATCTGCAAGCCACTGTCTGACATACCCCCGTTTTTTTGACTTACCTTCAGCTTTGCGTTTTCTGACCCAGGAAAAGTATCCCGCAAGACAAAAAACACTGGCCACTTTCGCCAATTCTGAAGGCTGCAATGTTAATGATCCTATCAAAATCCAGCGTCTGGCACTGTTTATAACTACCCCGAAAAATTTAACATATAAAAGTAAGCCTGTGGTTATGAAATAAAGAAGAATTACAAAAAACATTCTATTAAAGAAATCGACTTTAAAACCAATAGCGATAGCAAGAGCAATAATCAGGCCTGAAGCTGTTATTGCAGCCTGTCTTAAGACATAATACATGGAATTACCTTCATAATTAGCATAGCCATCACTCATGCTGGCACTAAAAAGCATAACAAGTCCGAAAGCTATCATAATCAGAACAGTAAGAAAAAGTGTACCGTTCATCTGATAGACAGGCCTTACCTGCAACTGTCTTGGTACACGCCTTACTTCACGATTTTTTAACTGCGAAGCATGAGCAGAATTTATTCTTTTTTCAAATTTTTTCTCACTGCTTATCACTTAACACCTCATCAACCGGTATTTCTGATTTTCTTATATAAATATAATTTTCTAAGTTCTAAAAACAGGCAGGAGCATTATTATACCCATGATTCCGCCGATTACTGTAATTATGGAAAAAACAACAACAATTTTAACTTCTTTCCAGCCGCCAAGTTCATAATGATGATGTATAGGAGACATACGGAAAATTCTTTTACCACCTGTCTTTTTATAATACGCAACCTGTATTATTACAGAAAATGCTTCAGCCATATAAATGATTCCCACCGGAATGATCAACCAGGGAACACCTAGCAACAAACAAATACCTGCCATAGCAGCTCCCAGCGCCTGGGAACCAGTGTCACCCATAAAAACTTTTGCCGGATAATGATTAAAATATAAAAAGCCTATACAAGCTCCAGAAATAGCAAAAGGCAAAAGCCAGAGGGCTTTGCTGTCAGAAAACAAATGTCCCATCATAAAAGCTATCAATCCTGTAAAAGCTGCCGCTATAGCAGTTACCGTCGAAGCAAGTCCATCAACGCCATCTGTAAGATTTACTGCATTGCAAACAAAAAACAAATATAAAACAACAATTATCCCATAAGGAATTTTAAACCAGCCGTTTATAAAAATTTGATTTTGAGAGAAGGGTAGCAGTATAAAAGGATCTGCAGGGGATAGATACAGATAATAAATAGTAAATAAAACCGAAAAAAGTCCGAGCAAAAAAGTTTTCTGTCTAACTGAAAGACCTTTTTTATTAACTCTTACTTTTATATAATCGTCGAGGAAGCCGGCAAAACCAAATAAAATCATCAAAAGTACAATAATTGAATAATTGTGGCTTTCAGGAGCTATTATCAGAATTACTATAGCTGAAATCACAAGTGGTATCAAAAAGAAAAAACCACCAAAGGTTGGAGTTCCTGATTTTTTGAAATGACTTTTAGGACCATCGTCACGTACAGTTTGTCCTACCTGCAAACGCTTTAATATAGGCATTCCTATTAATCCTGTTAATACAGTGGTCACTAGTAATCCGATAACTATAAGTAATATCTCTAACTCAGAGCTCATTGATATTTTTCCTCCCAGAACGTTTTTATGGCAGATGTTATGTTCTCCATTGCATAAGCTCTTGAACCTTTAACGAGAACATTATCTCCAGATTCCAAAATTGATTTTAAACTATCAATAAGTTCTGCCTGATTTGAAAAAACAGTAATGTCCGCCTTGTTTTTAAAATAAGAAATAGCACCTTTCTTAACAGATTCAGAATCTTCACCAATCAGAAAAATAATAGCATATCCAGCCTCAGCAGCAGCAAAGCCTGTTTCAAAATGTGCTTTTTCTGAATATTCTCCTAATTCCTTCATGCTTCCCAAAACAGCTATTTTTCTATTATTTTGTGCAATTGCAGCCAGCGTTTTTAAAGCGGCCAGCATTGATTCAGGAGAAGCATTGTATGAATCGTCCATGATTATCAGATTATCAAGATTAATTATTTTTTGCCGATAACCTGTGTTTTGGTATTTTCTTATTTGTCTTATAGCACAATCTAAAGGCACATTAAGCAAATCGGCTGTCATCAGGCTCATAAGAACATTTTTTATATGATGTTCTCCTGGAACATTTATATGCACTTCATGTTTTGCGCCATTATATACATAAAAATTGCTTCCACCTGTTCCAGTCCTAATGTCATCTGCCCAAAGTACAGGACCTGGAAAAGTAGATTCAATATCAGTGCCTTTTTTATCTACTGAGACAAGCGCTATGGCAGGAGATATTTCTTGCTTTTTGCGCCAGTCTGAAAGCATTTTATCATCTTCATTCAATATCAGCCAGCCATTTGAATTCATCCCTGCTATAATTTCAGTCTTAGCCAAAAGAATATTTTCACGACTGCCTAAAAGCTCCAGATGTGACCAGCCAATGTTTGTAATCATTGCTATATCGGGACAGGCAATTTTACTAAGCAGCTCAATCTGCCCTCTGCCACGCATACCCATTTCAAGAACAAGAAAATCCGTATCTGGTAGAGTTTTCAAAATGGTCTGAGGCAATCCTATTTCATTATTCAGATTTGCAGCTGTTTGATGAACTTTACCCCCTGCCGAAAGACAGCAACTAACCATTTCACGGGTTGATGTTTTGCCTACACTTCCTGTAACGGCAATAATTTTAGCTGCCAGTGTGTGTCTATAACCACAAGCTATCTGTTGTAAGGCAAACAGCGTATCTTCTACCTGCAAAACTTTTGTACGATTATCGGAAACAATTGGAGTGCTCTGCCAATTATCTAAAAAAACAATGTTTTCATTTGCTCTCAATCGTTTTACTGATTTATGATTTTTGCGTAAAATTAACAAGGCAGCACCTTTTTCCAAAGCCTGATCAATAAAATCATGCCCGTCAAAACGATCTCCCGTAAGAGCCAAAAAAACATGTCCAAGTTCAATACTTCTTGTATCAGTACTTAATTCTTCAAAAAAAACCTCTCCGAAATTTTCAGTATTATTTAAGCTGATTTCATTTTCAGCAATTTTTTTCTGATCTTTTTCTGGCAAAAGAGGTGAACAGGTCCATTGCAAAATCTGCAGAAGATTAAATCGATTCATTTAACCCCTCCCCTCTGAGAGGATTAAAGCAGCGGTTTCTGCATCATCAAAATGAATTGTTTTATCCTTGAATATTTGATAAGTCTCGTGACCTTTTCCCGCAATAATGATCATATCACCACTTACGGCATGATTTATAGCATATTTTATCGCTTCCTCGCGATCAGGAACCACAGTGTATTCGCCTCCTGTTGGTTTTATTCCCGTAATAATATCCTCTATAATTGCCATGGGATCTTCTGTTCTGGGATTATCAGTTGTAATTATAGTTAAATCTGCCATTTTACCGGAAACCTCTCCCATTTCAAATCTTCTTGTTCTGGCACGATCTCCGCCATTGCCAAAAACAACTATCAAACGGTTAGACGCATAATCACGCAAAGTTGCCAGCAAATGTTCAAGACTGGCCGCATTGTGAGCATAATCAACAACAATTTGAAAATCCTTGCCGGTAGGTACACTTTGAACTCTGCCGGGAACAGAAACTACTGCCAAACCAGCTCTTACAGCTTCAAGACCAATACCCATGCTTCCACAAATCGCAATTGCCGCAAGGGCATTGCTGACATTGAAAAGACCAGGCATTCCCACAAAAACTTCACCATTATACCATGGGGATATGAGATCAAATAAAGTACCGGATATACCTCCCCTTGTTTTTTTTCGCAAATTTGCAGCTCTAACATCTGAATTATAATCCAGGCCATAAGTAATGGCTTTGTTATCTGCTGCTTTATATACTTTTTCAAAAATATCTATATCACGGTTGACAACTACCTTTTGACTTATATCAAAAAGCAGCAATTTGGACTCGAGATACTCTTTCATATCTGCATGTTCGTGTGGACCTATATGATCTTCATATAAATTAGTAAATGCTCCTATTTTAAATTTACAGCCGTGAACTCTGCTCAATTTAAGCCCTTGTGAAGAAACTTCCATAACACAGCTATCCATACCTCGACTAACCATTTCATCGAGCAAGGATTGCAAATCATATGATTCAGGAGTAGTTCTCGAAGCATATGTGATAGTGTCTCCAATCATATTCGCGACAGTACCAATCAGTCCGGTTTTTCTTCCTGCAGCAGATAAAACAGCTCTAACCATATATGTTGTTGTTGTTTTACCCTTGGTACCTGTAACACCTATCATATCAAGACGTTCGGAAGGATTTTCAAAAAATCTGGCTGACACATGTGCCAAGCCCTTTCTGGTATCAGAAATCTGTATCCAGGCAGTTTTTTTAAGAGCCTGTTTCTGCAGATCGGAAAGATCAGTATATTTTTTCTGTATCAGTACGGCACTTACATTCTGATTTACAGCCTGTTCTATGAATTTGTGCCCATCGGTAACATAGCCGTCAATACAAACAAAAAGACTTCCTTGCCTGGCCTTCCTTGAGTCATATACTATATTGTCTATATCGGTATTAAGGTCACCTTCTGTTTGTAATATTTCAAGTTCCTTTATAAGTTCAAAGCAAATCATTTTATTCTCCCGCATTACTATCCAAATTATCTGGTGGTTCAACAGACAAATTTTCAACATTATGATTATGATCAGGGTTATCACAGTTATCGCCTACACATTCCTCCATAGGTTCGAACCTCAATCTAACTTGACTGCCTTTTTGCAATCTGTTAGTCACAGGTCTTACCGGATTTCCTGTTTCAGGATCAATCATACTTGACTGACTGTTGCTATCACCTGTTTCTTGATTATCATTATCTACTTCCTCAACCTCTCCATTCTCGGCATTTTCTGCTTCATCCTCCTGATTATTTGCTTGATTATTTGTATTGCCATGAGTAGGTAAAGGATTTTGCTCGATAACAACGCCTAAGCACTCTCCATCTATGAGAATATTTAGCCCGGCTTCTGTAGCAGAAAGCATGCTTTCATGAACTGTTTTACCTGTAAAATCAGGAATAACAACAAGATCATCAGGCACATTTTCGTCGGGGTAAAGATAAATCTGACTTCTTAAATGAACCTGACTGCCGGCTTGTGGCCACTGACTCTTAATAATTGTCTGTCCACCCATAGAAAGCACTCCGGCTTCCGCTCTCAATCCTACGTCACTTAGCGCCCTCATAGCCTCGTTATAAGTCATTCCGACAATATCAGGAACAGGCTTCAGTTCGCCCAGTCTGGATATATCCATTTCACTGTATTCTCTTGAAACACCCATATATTCAAGACTTCTTTCAATAATTGTTCCACATGCCTTGGCAGAACCGGAAGATGACAGCGAACGGTCTCTTGGTTTTTGCAAAACTACCAGAACAACTATTTCAGGGTTTTCAGCAGGAGCCAGCCCAGCAAAAGAAATCGTATGATCACCAAAATCATCAGTAGAGGTACTTGTCTTACCGGCTACTGAATAGCCCTCTATATAGGCAGCAGAACCAGTGCCATACAAAACAACACCCTTAAGTAGTTCCATTACGCGTGCAGAGGTTTCCTCAGAAATTACTTTGCGAATAGTTTCAGGTTGTGTTTCTCTGACAATAGCACCTTCAGAATCTGTGACAGATTTTAATACGGTAGGCTGTATCAAATTACCGCCATTAGCAAATGTGCAGAATGAATTAACAAGCTGCAAGGGGGTCAGTGTTGATGATTCACCATAAGATAATGTTACCATATCAAGTTCAGTCGGCTGCGTATGCAAAATCCCTGTTCCCTCAGCAGGTAGATCAATGCCAGTTATATTCTTGAATCCAAAAGCCTGCATATAATTATAGAATTTATTTACACCGGTTCTTTGCGCCAACTGAGCAAAAACAGGATTACAAGATCTCCAGAAACCCTGTTCAAGAGTCTCAATGCCATGACCTACTTTTGTATGACATGAAATGGTCCAGTCCAGAACCTGCATCGGACTGTCATCAAAAAGTTCCGACTCATTGGACAAAGCCTCTTCAAAAGCAATAGCCGCAGTTATCGCTTTCATCGTTGAACCAGGTTCATATGTATCGGAGATCGCTCGGTTACGCCAGATTTCACTTGATAAAAACTCTATTATTTCTGAATCAGAGGCAGAAATATTATTCAATGCATCCAAACGGGTATTTTCGGCAATCGTTACCGGATCTGAACTGTCAAAATAAGGATAGGACGCCATTGCCAGTATTTCACCGGTATATGGATCCATTGCCACAGCTGATCCTCCTGATGTTACATCATTTAGATTTATTGCTCTTTCAAGCTCTTCCTGAACTATTTTCTGAATATTAATATCTATACTCAAATGCACATTATTTCCATTTTTAGCGCCCAGGCTGGTAGGTACTGAAAATGGCAAAGATCCTCTGCCACTGTAATTATCCGTTTCAACATACTTATAACCTGGTTGACCCGTAAGCAAATCATTATACTGTAATTCTACACCTAATTGTCCGGTAAGATTTCCATTATCAAAATTAGCAAAGCCAATTACCTGGCTTGCAAGACTGCCATTTGTATAATATCTACGTGGTTCAGAATCTATTCTTACACCACCTATATCATTTTTACTCAGCCATTCTCTTAATGCATCGGCTTCATCTCTAGGAACATCTTTTTTTAACTGAACGTATCTTTCATCAGTTTTTGCTAAATCCTCCAGAACAGAGTCAGTCTCTAAATGCAAAGACAAAGCAATCGCTTCTGCTATTTCCTTCTGACTGATATTTTTTGTGATTGATCTAACATCGGAAGGGGTAATACCAATTCTGTACACATAAGTTGTTCCAGCAAGCTCAACACCATTTCTATCATATATGCTGCCTCGCTCAGGCTGTTCTGTTACTTTAGTAAAATGCTGCCTTGCGGCCTGTTGAGCATTGACTTCATGCTCTACGATCTGTATCTGATACAACTGGCTTACTAAAAGAGCTGAAAAGAACAACATGACCACCATCAAAACCAGCAAGGGGATTTTTCCTCCCCTTTGCATTTGTTTTTTCCGGTGGCCTTTGCTTCGCATATCTCTAGCTGCAGAATCTCGAATGGTTCTATCCACAACAGACCTTTGCCGTACTGATCTGTTATTGCTATAGCCCTGTTTCAAATTACTCTACCTGCCTTTGCTGATTCATTGTTTTAAAAAAGCCTTCAACATTTGTAAATATATTATTTAAATATGCTTCCTGATCTACTATTCCGGCATTTCCTGAAGCATAGACAACTCTATCCGTGTCAGGTACATATACACCAACAACCTGGGATCTTGCCGGATCTTGCAAACCTAAATCCTCTATTGCTCTTCTCCTTATTATATCCAGATTAGTCTTCTGAGCAAGTGCTTCACTTATCTGTCTGGATTCCTGCTCAAGTGATGATATTGTTCTTTCTAATCTGATATTTTCAAAATTTGCTTCCAGTATCATAGCCTGACGATATACAACGACACCATAAACAGCAGCAACTACTGCTATAACTGCAATTGCGGATAGGAGAGCTTTAACATGCCGGCGTGCCAGCTGACGATTTATCTGCCTGGCTTTTTCTCTTGCCAGATTTTGTCTTTGTTCAGATTCCTGAACCGATACTCTTCTTACTCTTAATTTTACCGGTTTAGAAACCTGAACTTTATGTGATGGTACTGGCTGTATGATTTTTCTTAATGGTCCGGGAGATGAATAACGGCTGTTGCGTGACATCCCGGAATTTTTTACAGCAAGATTTCCTCTTGTTGAATTCATTTCGGTGCCTCCCCTTTGACAATTCTTTCAAAGCATCTGAGCCTTGCACTGCGAGCTCTTGGATTATTGCCCGCTTCCTTTGCTCCTGCTATCAGTCCTTTTCTGTTTATCTGTCTTCCTAGCGATTCTTTGCCGCATATACAAACCGGAAAAGATCTTGGACAAGTGCAGGGATTTTCCCATTTTTTAAAAGCCTCTTTTACCAGACGATCCTCAAGTGAATGAAAAGAAATAATACAAAGCCTGCCACCATCATTTAGAAGTCCACTTGCATCCTTGAGGAGGCTTTCCAATGAACCAAGTTCATTATTAACTGCTATCCTCAAAGCCTGAAAAGTCCTTCTTGCAGGATGCTGCTGTTCTTTTAAAGCAGATCCGGGCATTGCTCTTTTCACAATTTCAGCCAATTGTACCGTTCTGGTTATTTTTTCTTCATTTCTTTTCTTATCTATTGCCCTTGCAATTCTCATTGCATATCTTTCTTCGCCATACTCTTTTAAAATTTTGGCAATATTCTCAACAGTTTCATTGTTAACAATAAATTCTGCAGTTAGTTGCGCACTCATATTCATTCTCATATCCAGCGGTCCATCCTGCCCGTAGCTAAATCCTCTTTCCGGTTGATCAAGCTGCCAGGATGAAACTCCAAGATCTGCAATAATTCCATCTACTGCATTAATGTTAAGACTATGCAAAACATTTTTTATTTCCGAAAAATCTTCAGGGATTATTTCCCATGTTCCTTTGCCTTTTACAGTTGAGAGTCGTTCAGCAGCAGCTTTTCTTGCCTGCTTATCCTTATCAAAAGCAATCAATTTTCCTTTTTCAGATAATAAATTTAATATTCCTGAACTATGTCCCCCTCCACCAAGGGTACAGTCTACATATATTCCATCAGGTTTAATTGACAGAAGCTCCAGTGATTCTTTGTAGAGAACTGAAACATGTTCAAAATTACAATCCTTTGACATCAAAATTTGAGAGATCTATATCTGACAAAGATCCCTGCTCCTCCTTCTGCTTTTGATAGAAGGATTTCGAGCATATTTCCAATTTATCGAACATGTCAATAAAGCAGACTTCCTCACCGGCACTGACATTAATATGCGACCAAAGTTCTTCCGATACCGAAATACGGCCTTGTTTATCAAAGTCACAAGGCATTGCTTCACCGATGATCGCCCTCTTTAATTTTCTTACGGCTGGATCAGTTCCCGATAATTGACTGATTTGAGATCTGATTTCATGGAAATGCTCTGGAGTATATGCAGACAAATAACCATCGTCAAGGCTAAGAGTGATAATAAGAGTTCCTCCTAAGCTGTCACGCAAACGCGCAGGCACAAAAACACGACCTTTTGCATCAACGGTATGTGTATATCTGGCCATGCCTGCACCTCCTTTTGTAAAACTCCACCACTATAACCCACATTAATTATATTTTGCGCTACAATTCACCACCTAAAATGTATTTTACTGCTTTATCGCAAATAAAGCAATAAATCTGTAAAAAGAGAAAACTTTTGTAATCAAATTTTAATTTTACAAAAATATGCAAAAAAAAAGCTGTCCCTTGTTTTAACATGAGACAGCTGAATTAATTTATCTTAATTTATTAGGAATATTGGTAATTCTTTTTATTATCTTTTTAAAAATTTATTAATCATTTATGATCAAAGCATAGTTATCATTGCTATTTTTGCACAATATTTCTTTCCATTGAAAGGTTGAGCAATATACCTAAGGCAATAAAATTAACCACCATAGCAGTTCCACCTAAGCTTACAAAAGGAAGAGGTATGCCGGTAATTGGCAATAAACCAACACACATTCCCAGATTTTCAACATAGTGTATAGCTATTGCTGCCGTAAGACCCACCATGGCATATGAAGCGGCAGGTCTATAACCTTCCAGTTTGGAAGCAACATAAAATGCTCTTGCAAGAAAAAAGAAAGCAAGGGCAAGCAAGGCTGTAGTTCCTACAAAACCCATATGCTCTGAAACAGCTGTGTAGATAAAGTCTGATTCCTTTACAGGTACATGTACCGGTACATCTGACCTGCTACCGAAAAGACCTCCTGAGGCGATTGCCTGCTGAGATTGAAAAAGATTAAATGAAGCATCAAGATCATGTCCAGGGAACAAAAAAGTGATTATTCTGTTTTTTTGCCAATCATCAAGATACAAAAACCAAATCAAAGGAACGGTAATAACAGCACCCGAAATCCCAAGCAAGACATAACGCCACTTGATTCCCCATATGAAAATCATACAGACAAACATAAAAAGAATCACCATGGCGGTGCCAAAATCAGGCTGTTTAATGATCAAGCCTAAAGGGATGGCATAAACAATAGCTATAAGCAAACCACCTTGCCACCAGTTCAATCGTTTTTCATTCATGCCTTCAAGTATGAACGCCGACACCATAGCCAAGCCAACCTTAGCCAATTCGGATGGTTGAAAGGATCCAACAAAAGGGATTAGCATCCAACTGTCAGCCCCCCATTGATCAACAAGAGAATAACCATCAACCAGAACATATACCAATAATAAAACGCTAACGGAATAAATCATCCAGCCAACAAGCTTAAGTGTTGGTGCTTCCAAAAGACTTATAATCAAAGCTATGACCAGACCAACCAGAACAGCTCCTGCCTGGCGATAAAAATTCATTGGATACCTATCTCCAAACCCATCTGATAAAACCCTGTTCAAGACAAATAAGCCTATAAGAGTTACGGCCATTATGGGAATCAGCAGCCAGTAATCCATTTTTTTGAAAAAAGTATCTCTTTTTAGTTGTTCAAAACCAGTATGAGACATTATTCCTGTTTCTCCTGATCTTCATCAACGGCAACAAAATCGTCCGTATTATCAGAAACCGGAACAAAATCATCCTTATTTTGATCATCTTCATCAATAGCAATAAAATCATCTTCATCTGTCAATTGGGTGAATTCTTCTTCAGTATCATCAGCTTTCAAAGCCGCTTTTATCAACAGCTGTTCTTTTTTTCTGACTGCAAAAATTATATATGCTACAGATGCTACTACCATCAGCCCTGACAAAATCATTGAGATTCTAAGATCTGTTCCGGCTATATAAAGAGCGTCTGTTCTGATTGCTTCTACAAAGAATCTTATGAATCCATACATTCCCAGATAACTGAAAGTCATTATCAATGGTAATTTTACTTTCTTACGTAAATTAAGCAAAATAATAAAAATGATTATATTTCCAATAAATTCATATAAAAAAGTCGGATGAACAGGTAAGGAAGGGTCAAAACCTTCTCCCAAAGCCCTTAGATATCTTGCAGTCTCATTGCTATACATACCCCATGGCATAGTTGTATTGCTGCCAAAGGCTTCCTGGTTGAAAAAATTTCCCCATCTTCCTATGGCCTGACCCAGTGGCAAATAAACCACAAGATAGTCAACAAGTTTTGCCTTGGATATTTTTTTGTATTTAGCAACAAGCAAAATTGCAACAACTCCGCCTATAACACCGCCATAGAAAGCAAGTCCGCCATGCCTTGTATTAAATATTCGTTTTAAATCAACTGCATAATATTCCCATTCAAAAATAACATAATATATTCTGGCAAAAATTATTATCATGGGAATTAGTAAAATAAAGGTATCCATGATATCATCTGCCGATAAGCCAAACTTCTTTGCTTCTCTGGAAGCAAGCAGCAGACATGTAATTATTGCTAAAGCAATTAATAACCCATACCAATATATTGATTGACCGAAAACAGAGAATGCTTCCCTGTTTACAGGAAGATCATTTATACCCAACCCTGGAAAACTAACAAGAAAATCACTATTCACAATTCTTTCCTCCAATACAAAGCATATCCTTTTGCTGTTGTCTCAATCTGTATTATATGCAGATTAAAGATAAATTGGCAGATTAATCTAAAAATCAGACTTAATTTTTACGATTGAATTACTGTAATTACTGGTATCAGATATAAACGAAAGCATATCAGCCGCAATTCCAGCTTCCATTTTATCATATAACAAGGGGTAATCGAATAAATCCACACCATGAAGATTGCACTGTGCCTGAACCATGCCACTATGTTCTACGGCGTCGAGCGATCTTACAAAATCACCGGCTGCGGCTCTTTTTTGTATTTCAAAAAGTTCTTTGTTGACACCTTGCTGCAAAGCTTTTGAAAGCAATTCAGTCAATTTTTCACATGTTTTTTGAGGATCATTAGCTTCACCTCCCATGGCAAGAAAAGCAAAGCTATTCTCACAGGAGTAGTGATAACCAAAAGAATCATTAATCAGACCTTCTGAGAACAAGGTTTCATATATTGGAGAAACTGGCGAGAGCAAAGTGTCCAGCATCAATCTTGCCGCTCTTTGCCTGTTGATTAAATCCAATCCTTCAATCGGTTTTTGGGGCAATATGAAAGGATCTTTAATGCCTATCAGGAATGATGGTGCTGATATATCCATAAACATTTCCGATCCTGAACTATTAACTGCAACAGGTTCTTGTGGCAAAACTGACTCAACAGCAGGGCCTGGCTTTTCTGGAAGAAATTCGGCAATTTCTTTAAGAATACGCGTTTCATCAAAGTCCCCTGCAATTGTAAGCGATAGACTGCCAGGTCGATAAAAAGCAGAATGAATCTGTTTTAGATCTTCAGAGCTTATTTTTTTAACCGAATCTATGGTACCGCCGATATCAGTTCTAACCGGATGATTTTTATAAATATTTTCGATTAGCTGCATATAGCAGCGATTATCGGGATCATCAAAATACTGGCCAAGTTCTGCCAGAATAACCGGTCTTTCAGCCTCCACCCTGTCTGCTTCAAGATAAGGCATTAAAACTGAAGAAAGATATATTTTCAGAGCTCTTTCAAAATGATGAACGGCAGAAAAATAATACATCGTATGTGTATGTGTTGTATAAGCATTAGCAGAGGCTCCAAGTGCGGATAAGCGCCCAAGCAGTCCCCCCTGGTCATCTCTACTAAAAATGCAGTGCTCAAGAAAATGGGCTGATCCTGCAGGTACATCAATTTTTTGCCCTGAAACCATGAAAGACTGGTGTATAGATCCATAAGGTACGGTCATTGCTGCAAAGCGTTTGGAAAAACCAGGACGTGGCAAAACTTTTATCATCATGCCGGAAACATGGCGCCATGTTCGCATTTTTTTACCGGTTAATGGATCACGGGTTTCCTGAACATGGAAACCGGGAAATTCTCTGGATATGTCTAAACTCATGAATTTACCTCCTTCCGAGATTCAGGCAAAAGTCTGTATCTAACTGATACTTCCAGCTTTTGAGCCATATTCACAACTTGTTCTTTTTTTACAGCATTCAACAAAGATAAAGCATCTTCTGTTGAAAGAGTACGTCCAAGAATAACTGCACTTACAACTGAAGATAACATCTGACCGAGATCATCATGACTGGATTCAATAGAAGCTGTCAGCAACCTCTTTGAAGTTTCGAAAAGACGATCATCAAAATCTCCTCTGGCAATGACTGCTATTTGGTCTTCAATAGCAGCAATAGCAGCATCAGTCTGAGATGGTTCGATTCCTGACAAAATAAAAAGAGCAGACAAATATCTTGAATATGCTGAATAAACAGAATATGCCAGCCCCATTTTTTCACGTACAGTGTCAAATAGAAGGGAGTGAACATCTCCGCCAAGCATACTGTTAAGTAAAGATACAATTATGCCCTGATGACTAAAGTAATATGGCAAACCTGTAATAATAAGATTTACTCTGGCCTGTTCTATTTTTTTATATTCATCCTTGCATATTTCTCCTTCTGGTATTTTCACAGAAGCTGGTTTTATGCTGCCAAATTCACATCTATCTTCCGAATATGGTAGTCTTTCTAAGTTGTTATAGATTAACTCCTGCAAACCCGAACTAATTTTGCCGCCAACACAAACCATCACGGATGTTTTGTTTAAAAGATCATTATAAACATCTTTCAAATCTTCCAGGCTTACGTTTTTCAAGTCTTCAAGGTTACCGCCCGCTTTAATACCATGAGGCTGATCACCACAAAATAGTTCCAGGCTGCGATCATATGAATATCTGGCTTTGTCGTTTTCACGTGCTATTGCTTCCATTATGAGGTTTTGCTTCTCTGATTCAAATATCGTCTTACTGAAATTGCCGTCTTCATCAAGATCAGGTTCCAGCAGTATATCAAAGAGAATCTGCACAGCCTGTTTAAAAGGTTTTGAGCCGTCCGACCAACCTATCAAACCATCTACCGTGAGATAAACAGATTGCAAATCACCTTGTTTTTCTACGTGACTGTCAATTGTGCTGCCATACAATCTGTCAAGTTCGGTCGACAGGCTTACACGAGTAGGATATTTCTTACAGCTTGCCGTCAACACCTGCATAAGCAAGGCATAACAAGCTGCTTTTTCACGATTAATTCTCTGTTGAAAAACAATTTGCATACTCGCCTGGGCAAATCTTCTAGTTTGTAAAAACCAAACCGGTATTTTATTTACCGTAGCTGAAACATAACTGTCTTCACAATCCTGATGCCAGGCATATGCCTGTTCAAGATCTTCTTTGATCTGAGTTCCCAGTTGCAGCAAAGAGCCAAATTTCTCTTCAGGTCTTAGCTTTTCGAGGAAAAAAACTTCAATTGTCTGTCCGTAAAGATCCTGCTTTGTATCGTAGAGATACGTTTCTACGGTAGGCGATTTATCTTTGTCATTAACTGTTGGCCGCAGACCAAAATTTGTTATTGACCAGTAGGTTCTGTCACCTACTCTTGTCCTTGTTACATATACACCGTACTCAGGACACAACAAATCAGGATCTAAAACAAAGTTTGCCGTAGGGAAACCCATTGCTCTGCCAATTCTTCTCCCCTTTACAACTTCACCTTTGAGAGAAAACGGTCTACCAAGACAACTGGCAGCATGTTTCATATTTCCTTCCTTAAGCAGTTTTCTTATTCTACTGCTGGAAACTCTTTGATCGTATAAATTAACATCCGGAACAATGATCAGTTTAATGCCTTTTGATTTACACCATTTCTCAAGAAGTTCAGTATCGCCTGCGCCTTTATAGCCAAATCTATAATCAGCTCCTGCTACTACAAGTTTGGTGCTAAGCTTGACACCAATAATCTGCTGAAGAAAATCCTCAGGCTTCATTCGGGAAAATTCATCATCAAAGTGCTGACAATGAACTTCTTCAACACCAAGTTTTCCAAGCTGTTCAACCCTGTCTGACCAAGTGGTGATATATCCGCCAAACCCTTTGTCGTCCTGTAAAACGGTTCCCGGATGTTGATCGAAAGTATATACTGCAGGAATCAAATCGAGCTGCTCACAATTGACAACCAGCGTTCTTATTAAATCTGCATGCCCACGATGAACACCGTCAAAAAATCCTAATGCTACTCCACGGTTATGCTCAGGAATACTCTGTTCAGATTGATCGAAAATCCTCAAGATTTATAAACACCCTTTCTGTTTTCAGATGATTAACATCATCTTCTGATACAATCGCTCCAATGGCTATCAGACTGTTTTTAGCATATATAACATATCTTTTATCCGTAATCAAACCATCAACTGATAAATCAATGTCAGACTCTGCGATCTTTTGACCACAAATAAGTTTGACCGCATTCTCATTTGATAAAACTATTCCCGGATAATCTTTAAATGCACTATCTAAAGGCAGCAATATTTTTTTATCTTGAATCAGATTAACAAAAGATGCCTGATCAGGCAATAATCTGGACATATCAAATAAATCCTCTATATCTTGTGCCTGCTTGTAATCATAAGGGCCGCAGGTTGTTCTGATCAAAGAAGAGGCATGGGCATAATATCCTGAATTTTTGCCGATAGAATCAGCTATAACACGTATATAGGTGCCTTTTGAACATTTAATATTAAGACACATTTCCAAAGTTTTTGCCTTGGGATCACATTTTATATTATCAATAGAAGCAGCATAAATTTTTATTTTTCGGCTTTTTCTTTCGAGAACTTTTCCTTCTCTGGCGTAACTGTACAATGGTCGTCCTTTAACCTTTACAGCAGAAAACATAGGCGGAATCTGATTTTGCTCGCCCTGTAATTGACTGACAAGATTTCTTAAAACAGAATAATCATCTTTTATTAATTCCTGAAGCTCAGTTTCTGAAAAAACATAACTATTGATAATCTCACCTTCAAGATCCATCGTATCTGTCTCTGCACCAAATTTTATATTGACCTGATATGATTTATCGTATTGATCCATAAACTGGACAGCAGCAGTTGCTCTCCCGATACATACGGGCAATAAACCTTCAGCAAAAGGATCGAGTGTTCCGCAATGCCCTATTCGTCTTATGCCTGTTAATTTACGCAAACGAGAAACAACCCCAAAAGAAGTCATTCCCCGGGGTTTATTTATAAGAACTATTCCCTGTGCACTGTTTTTGAGCGCACTCATGGCAAATACCTTTCAGCCTCCCCGATAAGCATATCGGCCGCCTCCTGCAAACTAAACCCCTGCAAAGTCATGCCTGCTGCTTTCGGATGTCCGCCGCCATTATATAAGCTGGCAAACTCAGAAGCATTAAAACCATCACTACTGCGGATATTGACTCGAATTCTCTTGTCGTCAAGTTCTCTTAGCATAAATGACACTTCTACTCCGGCAACATTTCTTAATTGTGAAACTATTCCCTCCAGATCATGTTCTGCAGCACTGTATTCCCTTAGAAGTTTCTGATCAACAATAGCAATTGCCAGTCTGCCAGCAAAATGGAATTGAGCATCACTAAATATTCTTCCGGTCAATCTAAGTTTTGTCTGCGAACTAAGGTCAAATAACTGATATGTTATTTGTCTGATATCAGGTTTGTAGCTCATTAAAAAGGCTGCAGTAGAAAAGGTTCTTGCTGTGGTATTTGAATAAACAAATCCACCGGTGTCAGATATAATTGCAGTCATAAGCAAGGATGCAATATCGGTATCCATGAGATTAATATTCATTCTTTTTTCAAAATCCACAATTAAATCAGATATAATCTCCGCGGTTGCCGCCGCCTGAGAATCAATTAGCCTTAACTCAGAAGACTCTCCGCTTGAAACATGATGATCCAAAGCCATTTGAACCGGAGCTTTTTCAAATAATTCACCCCTGCGACCGGTACGATCAGCATCGGCACAATCAACAGCCAAAGCAATGGTCTGATATTCTTCCCAGTGAGATGATTTGTTTTCATCATACACCTCGGCCAGATCATAAGCAGGAATAAATTTGAGTTTAGGAGAGATAGGCTCATCAATAAGTAATTCAGTTTTTATGCCTATTTTTCTAAGGGCAAGAAGAAGAGACAGTGAAGATCCCAGAGCATCTCCATCCGCACCTGTATGAGGATATATTATAACGCTTTCAGAATTATTTTTTGCCTGCAAAAGGCGCTCCATAACACTGATACGGACATCAATCATCTTTGTCTGCTCCTTTTACTGTTTCGTCTATTAATTTTGACATACGTATTCCACGTTCTATTGAATCATCTACGACGAAATGCAGCTCGGGGGCAACTCTTAATCTGACTCTAGCTGATAATTCTCTGCGAATAAAACCAGAAGCGCTCTTAAGAGCAGCTTCACAGTTTTTCTTTTCTTCTTCTGTTCCCAGTACACTTATATATATATGAGCATGAGATAAATCTCTTGAAGCTCTCACCTCGACTACAGACACCATTGCCGGAAGTCGAGGATCCTTGATATGGTTTTGAATCAGATCTGCAACCACCTTGCGAATTTCATCGCCTACTCTATCTGAGCGTTGCATAATATTACTTCCTCTCAATTTCTTTCATTTCATAAGCTTCGATAACATCATTTTCTTTAAGATCATTAAAGCGCTCAATGCCAATACCACATTCATATCCTGCAGAAACTTCACGGGCATCGTCCTTAAATCTCTTAAGAGAAGAAAGTGAACCTTCATGTATTACTATTCCATCTCTGACTATTCTGACATCACTTGATCTTAGCAACTTACCGTCAGTTACATAACAACCGGCAATAGTTCCCACTCCACTAACTTTGAAAGTCTGTCTAACCTGGGCATGTCCAAGTACATTTTCCTCAAACTCAGGTGTGAGCATTCCTTTCATAGCAGCTTCGATATCTTCTATCGCATTATAAATGACTCTGTACATACGCATGTCAACACCAATTTCTTTGGCGATATCTGCAACGTTCGCTGCCGGTCTGACATTAAACCCTATGACAATAGCATTAGAAACCTCTGCCAAACGAATATCAGATTCAGTAATAGCACCAACTGCGCCATGTACAACTTTTACACGAACTTCATTTTCTTCACCGTTATTCAATTTTTCCAGAGACTGTCTTACAGCTTCTACACTTCCCTGTACGTCAGCTTTAATAATAATGTTAAGATCCTTAACTTCTCCAGCAGCCATCTGGCTGAAAAGATTATCAAGTGACATACGTGAACTTGAGCGTAGCTGTTGTTCTCTTTGCTGTGATTTACGTTTTTCAACCAAGCTTCTTGCTACCTTGTCGTCTGTAACGGCATAGAATATTTCACCAGCCTCAGGAACTTCCGGCAAACCTAAAACTTCTACAGGTATTGAAGGACCTGCTTTTTTCACATTTTTGCCCTTATCATCTGTCATAGCTCTTACATGCCCAATAATTGAACCTGTAACAAGAGTATCTCCTGAACGCAGTGTACCACGTTGTACAAGCACAGTAGCAACAGGACCCCTGTTTTTATCAAGCTTTGCCTCAACAACAGTACCTTTGGCCTGTTTGTCCGGATTAGCTTTAAGCTCGAGCAAATCTGCCGTAAGCAATACCATTTCGAGCAATTCATCCATATTGCTTCCATCAAGAGCCGATACAGGAACCATTACTGTCTGACCGCCCCATTCTTCCGGTATCAACTCATACTTGGCAAGCTCCTGCTTAACCCGGTCTATATTAGCGCCTTCTTTATCAATTTTATTAATTGCAACTATTATCTCTGTATTTGCAGCTCTGGCATGATTGATAGCTTCAATAGTTTGAGGCATAACACCATCATCGGCAGCAACAACCAGGATAGCGATATCAGTAACCTGAGCACCACGTGCTCTCATTGTTGTAAAAGCCTCATGACCTGGAGTATCCAGGAATGTAATTTGACGATCATTGGCTCTAACAGTGTATGCACCAATATGCTGGGTAATACCGCCTGCTTCCCCACTGGCAACAGAGGCAGATCTTATATGATCAAGTATGGAAGTCTTACCATGATCAACATGACCCATAACAACAACGATCGGAGGACGTGGTTTGAGATCTTTGTCATCATCATCTGAATCATCAAACAAGATATCCTCTTCCGTTACTTCAACAAATTTTTCACAAGTAATATTGAACTCCTGAGCAATAATCTCAGCAGTGTCAAAATCTATTTCCTGATTTACGGTCGCCATAACGCCCATTTTCATCAAATGTTTTATAACCTCTGCAGCTGTTTTCTTGATTGCTTCAGCAAACTCCTTAACAGTAAGCATTTCAGGTAGTTTCACATGTGTAAGAACAGCTCTGACAGCAGGAGTTGATGACTGACGCTGTTGCTGGCGACGATTATTCCTATTGTTACGACCACGTGATTTTACCGGATCTTTATAGATTGTTTCCAATATTGTTTCGTCATTTAGTGCATCTACACCTTTACCAGATAAAGCTGCAGCCTGCTGCTTCAGTGTGCGATGCTTGTCTTTAACATCATTCACAACTGTCTTTCTTGGTTCACGTTTATCGTCTCTTTTGTTGCCCTTGTCAAATGCATCTCTGGCAGCAAAATTTGTACGTGGTGCCTGTGGTACTACATCACGAAGCTCATCCGGAACTCCTGGAATTGACATTTTACTTTTGGGTGGTTTGCGGCTTTGTGAACGAGCACCATTATTCTGACGATCGTCCTCATCTTTATCTTTATTATAACCAAAACCACCACCACCGCCGTATGGTCTGTTATTTTGATAACCACCGCCGCCTTGCTGTGGTCTATTACCCTGGTATCCTCCGCCGCCCTGTGGCCGATTACCTTGATAGCCTCCGCCTTGCGGTCTTCCGCCACCTTGTGGTCTATTACCCTGATATCCGCCCTCTTGTGAACGATTACCTTGATAACCACCACCTTGTGGCCTATTGCCCTGATAACCACCGCCTTGCGGTCTGTCTGAATTATTATACTGACCACTTTGAGGACGATAACCATATTGTCCCGGACGTGGACGATCACTACTATAGCTATTTAAAGGACGATCCGCCTGAGGTTTGTCAACCTGTTCGCCTGGTTTCGCTCTGACATAATTACCCTGTTGTGGCCTAATAGGAGGTCTGGCTGCTGGTGTTTTATTATCAGCATGACGACCTTGTTGTGGCCTTACAGGAGTTTTAGGCGCTGCTTTAGAAGCAGATGGCTCTGCCTTATCTGTTTTACTGACAGATTCAGAAGTCTTTGCAGGTTCTGTCTGCTTCTCTTTTTTTGAAACTGCTGCAGTCGTCTTTGTCTCATCATCAGTCTCTTTTTTGTCTTTTTTCACAACTTTTTCTGCAGCAGATTTCTCTACAGCAGTTTTTTCTGTTTTACTTTTTTCGGAGACTTTAATATCAGCAGATTTAGCAGACTTACTGCTTTCTGATTTTGCTTCCTTCTTAGTTTCTTTTTTAGGCTCCGAAGCTTTAGAAGCAGGTAAATCAGAAGTTTTTTTCTTTGCTACAGTTTCTTCGCTTATAACTTCACTGCTTTTTCCCTTTTTAACTTCTTCTTTCGCATCAACTGTTTCTTTCACTTCAGTTTTTGTTATTTTATCTGATGAGGCATCTTCAGTGGATGGAGAGGCTTCCTTGCTTTTGTCAGCCTTACTTACTTTGACAACTTTAACAACACCTGTTATTTTTTTACCAGATACGCCTTGCATAGTAATAGTTGGACCGGTTTGATCTTCTTTTTCTTTTACCGAATTGTCCACGGCAGCTGTTGCATTATTCTGTTTTTCGTCTTTTTTCACCATAATGTCTTGTAAATCCTCCAACACTTTTCTTTATCTTTTTTCTATTTCATATATTTGCCTCTATAATGTTATCTGTATCCGTACATTTATTATCCAGATCCTTAAGTCTGTCAGCAAACCCCTTGTCAACAACAAGAGCCGTTACTCTCTCATCTTTACCAGTCCATTTGCCAAGCTGGTAACGATCACCTTTGATTATAACTTCTATTCCATTTTTGTCAGCAATATTTGTAAGTTTCTCTCTGCCGGACTGAGCCATATCGCAAGCCAGTATCAAGAGAAAGCCCTTTTTTTGTCTGATTGCTCTTTCTACAGCATCACTGCCGCTTATTACTTTTCTGGCTCTTACCGCAAGTCCCAGTAGCCGCCAGAAAGATTCCGCATCATTTTTCTTCAATGGGAAGTGCCTCCATCTCTGCAATAAGTTGCTCAATAACTTCTTTTCCGAGTTTTTTCTTGAGCCCCCGGTCAAACTTATTAGTTTTTAGAGCTTCTCCCATGCAAAGTCTGTTTCTGCAGACATAAGCACCTCTGCCTGCTTTTTTGCCTGTGGTATCTAAAGCAATATTGCCATCACTGTTAAGCACTACTCGAATGAGTTCCCGTTTTGGTTTCATTTCCCTACAGGCTACGCACATACGAGCAGGAACTTTTTTAGACATAATTTACTCCTGTATATCAGAATCCTGATCCTCTTCGGTATCTTCGAAGCCTTCAGGTGCAGTTTCGTCAACTGCCTGCTCGAAACGTGACATCAGTTCTTCTTCGAGCACCGAGCGGTACTGAGATTCACTCTTTATATCAATTTTCCAGCCGGTTAACCTTGCGGCAAGCCTTGCATTCTGACCTTCACGTCCAATTGCAAGAGAAAGCTGATGATCAGGAACAACTACTCTTGCAGTTTTTTCATCATCATTAATATCTACTCTAACAACTTTTGCAGGACTTAAAGCATTGCTGATAAATGCTGCTTCATCCGAACTCCACTCAATAATGTCTATCTTCTCACCCATCAGTTCATCCATTATTGCCTGAACTCTAAGGCCTCTTTGCCCAACACATGAGCCGACACTATCGACATTCTCATCACGAGAAGTTACAGCTATCTTTGATCTTGATCCGGCTTCTCTGGCAACTGATACCAGTTCCACAACACCTGTCGCAATTTCAGGTACTTCCTGCTCAAAAAGCTTTCTTACAAGATTCGGATGGCTTCTCGAAACATATACTATCGGCCGGCCTTTTTTCTCGTCAACCTTCAGTATATAGAATTTCATTCTCTGGTTAAAGTTATAGCCGTCAATTCTTACCTGCTCATTGTAGGGTAGTACCGCTTCAGCTCTGCCGATATCAACAATTACTTCTCTTCTGTCTTTACGTTGTATGACACCCGCGGATAATTCTCCCACTCTGCTGCTGAATTCGTTTTGTATTCTCTCTCTTTCAGCACTGCACAGTTTCTGATTGATAACGTTTTTAGCAGTCTGGGCAGCAAGTCTGCCAAAATCCTGAGGACGAAGCTCATATTCCATCATGTCGCCAATTTCGAAATCAGCAGACAATGCTTTTGCTTCTTCAAGAGACATTTCAGAATTTACATCTTCAACGTCTTCTACTACCGTTTTAGTTAGAAAAACCCGCATCTCACCAGTTTCACGATCTACTTCTGCACGAATATTCTCTGTAGTTTTTGCTTCAAACTCACGTTTGTATGCTGAAACAAGTGACTCTTCGATTGCCTCGAAAAGCATTTCCGCATCTATTCCGCGTTCCTTCTCCAGAAGTCTTATAGCTTCAATCAATTCAGCATTCATGCCTTTTTGTCTCCTTCCAATATATCAGGTGCTTTTATTCAAATAATATAATCCGCTTCACTCTGGAAATATCGGATCGGTTAAAAGTTTTTATGACTCCATCTTCCATTGAGATCGAAATATGATCTTCTGTGCACGGCTCCAGATACCCCTGATAAGTTTTTTCACCATCAACAGACTTATACAATTTTAATTCTACAAGTTCACCCTGATAACGCTCATAGTCCTTAAGAGTCTTTAAAGGGCGTTCAAGACCAGGCGAAGAAACCTCCAGATAGTCATGACTGCTGATTTTAAGTTCTTCATCTATAACAGGGTCGGCCATTCGGCTTACATCTGAACAATCATCAATGCTGACGCCGCCTTTTTTATCTATAAACAAACGTAAAAACCTGGAAGAGCCTTCTTTCACAAAAACAACATCAACCAGTTCTAATCCCATTTGTTCAACTTTTTTTTCCAGAGCATCAAAAACTTTTTGTGCCTGCTGCGACCTATCTGCCATCCATTTTCCTTTCAAACAGCGGTATAAACAAAGAGTGGGGCTTCCCCACTCTTTGCAAACAAGTAAACGTCATTCCTTGCACATTATAACAGTAGCTAGGTTATATTGCAAGCATGGTAAAAGGCTTTCAAATAGGGGTTTTTAACGTCTGCAGAGCATGTTGAATATAGTCGAAAACCCTTTGATATACATGATTTCACAGCTTATCTATTGTGCATTTTATTCGATCAAAGCAATTTTTCTTCAATATTTTTTCGTCATATTGACAAATTAATCGTTTCTTATTTGTTAATTTATGTTGTTTGTTTTCTTTGTTTAAGCCTTCATTTGCTATGAATATTAGGTTAAAATAGGTTAAAGTCATTTATCGGAAATGACTTCAGCAAATGCAAGGGAGTGATGCTTATGGTCAGAATAATTGTAGGCAGCAAAGGAAGCGGGAAAACCGCACGTCTGGTGGATGATCTTAATGCACAGGCATTTAGTGATTCAAACAACATCGTATGTATCCAGTACGGACATCGACTGGACAGACTGGTCAAGTATAAAATACGACTGGTCGATATCATGGAATATCCTGTAAATGGATATCAGGAACTCTTAAGTTTTATAGCCGGTATAAGTGCTAAAGATTATGATCTAACCCATGTTTACATTGACAGTATTTACAAAGTGGCAGGTAGTAGTGATCTGACTCAGCTGGAAACTTTTTTGGGAGATCTGGAGGAATTCTCCGATAAAAACAGTCTTAATGTAACGATTATGTTAAGTGCAAAAATGGACGAGCTTTCGGAACAAATCAGGAAATACAGTCAGCCTCTGGAATAGATAACTAAGCTGATTAATAATAAAAAAAGGGATGCTTCAGAATTTTGAGGCATCCCTTTTTATTTTCCTATTAACTTTACAAAAGCAAATTATACTTCTATTTCATTATTCCAGCTCATCATTGCTCTGAGTTCACGACCAACCTGTTCTACCTGATGCTCTGACTCAATACGGCGGCGAGACATAAAATTAGGTCTTCCTGCCTGATTTTCCAATATCCAGTTACGTGCAAAAACACCTTCCTGAATTTCCTGCAAAACTTTTTTCATTTCTTTCTTTGTTTCATCTGTAATAATTCTGCGACCGATCGAATAATCACCATATTCTGCAGTGTCACTTACAGAATAACGCATCAGCGATAAACCACCCTGTGCAATCATGTCAACAATTAACTTCATCTCATGCACACATTCATAGTAAGCATTTTCAGGATCATATCCTGCTTCAACCAGAACTTCAAAACCAACCTTCATCAATTCTGAAACACCACCGCATAAAACAGCTTGTTCACCAAAAAGATCAGTTTCTGTTTCTTCACGGAAAGTAGTTTCCAGCATACCTGCTCTGGCGGCACCTATACCAAAGCCATAGTCAAAAGCTATATCACGAGCTTTACCTGTAGCGTCCTGATAAATAGCAAAAAGGCCAGGCACACCGCGACCTGCCTGATACTGGCTTCTGACAGTATGACCAGGACCTTTAGGAGCAACCATAAATACATCTATATCGGCGGGAGGTATTATTCTACCAAAATGAATATTAAAACCATGTGCAAAAGCTATAGCTTTGCCAGGTTTAAGATTCGGGAGTATGCTTTTCTCATAAAGCTCTGGTTGTTTTTCATCATTGATCAATATCATGATCACATCTGCTTTGGCTGCTGCGTCTGCAGCTGTAGCGACACTTAATCCTGCAGCTTCAGCTTTTTTCCATGATGGGCTGCCTTCATAAAGTCCAACAATAACATTAAATCCACTTTCATGCAGATTAAGAGCATGTGCATGTCCCTGGCTCCCATAGCCTATAATAGCAACGGTTTTACCATCAAGTGCATTGGTACGGCATTCATTTTCCTTGTAAATCTTTTTCATTTTATCCTCCTACAAATATATATGGTCATAAACCTTATTTATTTTTCTTTGCCTATTATACATCAAAGGCTATCAACATTCATTGCCTGCAAGCCTCTTTCGATAGCAATTGTACCTGTTCTGACCATTTCCAGAATATCATAAGGCTCAAGCATATTGCGTAAAGCTTCTATTTTGTCTTCACCGCCACTAAGTTCAATAGTAAGTGTGTCAGGAGAAACATCGATTATATGTCCTCTGAAAATGTCAACAACCTGCATAACTTCAGCTCTGTTCTGTGCCTTTGCCTTAACCTTTATAAAAACAAGTTCTCTTGAAAAATGATCTTCAGGTGTAAGATGCCTGACCATTAGAACATCAGGTAGTTTATGTAGTTGTTTAGTAATTTTATCAACCAGTTCCTGATCACCCTTTAATGTAACGGTTATCCTGGAAATAGACTCATTTTGTGTTGTACCTACCGCCAGACTTTCAATATTATATCCTCTTCTGGAAAACATATTAGTTACTCTGGTTAGTACTCTGGTTAGTACTCCGGCACGATTTTCTACTAATACCGAAAGGCATTGATTTTTCATGCTTAGCCTCCAAAAATAAATTTTTGCTACTTTTCAAATTATCACTTTTTGAGCTTAAGAGCAACCTCTAATAAGCTTTGTGCTGATTATAGTCCTAAAACAGTAATTTTTATACTTATATTCACTCACGATTAGATAATAGTTAATCTGCCCCGAACATAAGTTTGACTTTTTCCGATTTTCACGCTAATATCATTATAAAGAACTTATGTTCCTTTTGACAAAGCAGATATAGGAGTTTTTTTATGAACACATCAGAAAAGCTTAATATTTTAGGCGAATCCGCTCGTTACGATGTATCTTGCTCAAGCAGTGGGAGTGACCGTTCCAACAATGGCAGCGGAATAGGTT
Source organism: Ercella succinigenes (assembly GCF_900002895.1). Taxonomy (NCBI): domain Bacteria; kingdom Bacillati; phylum Bacillota; class Clostridia; order Eubacteriales; family Oscillospiraceae; genus Ercella; species Ercella succinigenes. Next base: position 29,017 of record NZ_CDHP01000063.1, read on the forward strand.
CAACTTATGCTTCAGGGATATGTCATAGCTGGACCGAAGACGGCAGATGTGTTTCATTACTTAAAGTTCTTCTAACTAATTATTGCGAATATGATTGTCTCTATTGTATAAACAGAAAATCAAATGATCATAAAAGAGCCATGTTTAAACCGGCGGAGCTTGCAGATTTAACAATGCAGTTTTACCGTCGCAACATGATAGAGGGATTATTCCTTAGTTCCGGTGTATGGAAAAGTCCCGATCTGACAATGGAACAGATGATAGAGGTTCTGCATTTGCTGAGGAGAGAACATAATTTCCAAGGATATATACATGCCAAAGCTATTCCGGGATCTTCCAGTGAATTGATAAAAAATCTGGGAATTCTGGCTGATAGAGTAAGTGTGAATATTGAGCAATGCACACCTCAAGGTCTCAAAATGCTTGCCCCGGAAAAAAATGCCGCAGCAATTTCAAAGCCTATGCTTATTTTGCGAGATGGTGTTGCAGAATATAATTCACTCACTGTCAGGGAGAAAAAAACACGACCTTTTTCACCAGCAGGACAAAGCACTCAGATTATAGTCGGTGCCAGTCCTGAAAAGGATTTACATATATTGAAAATGTCGCAAAAAATGTATGATCAGTATCAACTAAAAAGAGTTTATTACTCGGCATACATGCCTGTTAACTCAAACCCTCTTCTACCGGCAATTACACAGGCACCGCCTTTACTGCGCGAACACAGACTATATCAAGCCGATTGGCTGATGAGGTTTTATCGTTTCAAAGCTGATGAACTTGTTTCACCACAAAGTCCAGATCTTGATCTCGAAATAGATCCCAAATGCCATTGGGCATTACATAATCTCGATAAATTTCCGGTTGAAATAAATAAAGCTGATTTTGAGCTTTTGTTACGTGTACCGGGCATAGGAGTTATTTCTGCACGCAGAATAATTGCTGCCAGAAGATATCACAATCTCCAACCTGAAAATCTCAAAAGAATGGGAATCGTTCTAAAAAGAGCTTCCTGGTTTATTACATGCAGTGGCAAATATATAGCTCCATTTTTGCCGGAAGCGTCTCAGCTGAGATATCTTTTATCTGATAAAGCAGGAAAGCAAAGGCAAAGTGCCAGACAAATATCTATCGAGGAGCTTCAATATGATTTTGCGAATTGAAAATAATTTTGATGCCATGCTTTCGGCAATTGCCTGGTGCTTTCGCAACAACAAAAAACCTGATGAATTTGTGACAGGTAATGATTGCCCACTCCTGACAGAAACCATATTCACAGAGCCGGAGCCCGATATAGTCAACACTTTTCATAAAAATCTGTCTGCAAGAATTAACCCCGCATCAGCAGCTGAAATAATGCATGATGTGTGGTGTGCCTGGCTTTCTGAAATAGCAGGTATTGAAATGAAAATATATAATTATTTGTATACAGCAATAAAAATGGCATATGATCCGGCGGGCAGAACAGATCTGCCTGAAATATCAGCAGTTGTGAAAGCTGTACGCAAAGCCAATGCTATGGCTCATTATTATCTTGGTATATTAAGATTCCAACTTATAAACAGCAATGACGAAGAAGAAATATATCTGGCAGATATTGAGCCTGATTGCAATATTCTGCCATTGATTATAAAACATTTTTCTGAAAGATTTTATGATCAAAACTTTGTTATAAGAGATCTTCGCCGCAGCTTTGCAGTTTATCACAAAGCCCACGGCAAAACCTCTCTATTTGAATTTGATTTGAATGAAAATACTCAGCTCCCGGCTGTCAGTCTTGGCAAATCAGATTACATGTCTGAAATGTGGAGTGATTATCTAAATCACCTGACAATTCCTGAAAGGAAAAATCAGAAACTGCAAAATGGAAATCTGCCAAAAAAATACCGTAAACATATGACCGATTTTAAACCAGAAAATTAGTCGTCCAATCCAGGCATTATAAGATCACCTGGCAATTTACCTGCCGGTATCATCGGATATACATTGGTTGAACCATCCAGCATTACATGTACGATATAAGGTCCTTTTTCAGCAAGCGATAAATTTATTTCACGCCGCAAGCTTTCAGGATCAGTCGCTTTTCCTGCTTTTATATTATATGCCTCGGCAATTTTAAGGAAATTTGGATTAGTTTCCAATATTGTATGACAATATCTTTCTCCAAAAAACAATTCCTGCCATTGCCTTACCATACCAAGACAGCCATTATCCATAATAAATATTTTAACAGGCATATTATGACTGGCGATAACACCCAGTTCTTGAACTGTCATCTGAAAACCGCCATCACCAACAAACAAGACTGTTGTTCTATCGGGATAAGCAGTTGCCGTACCCATAGCAGCAGGCAATCCAAAGCCCATTGTTCCTAAACCACCGGAAGTAATAAAACTACGTGGTGATTCAACTGGGAAATGCTGTGAAGCAAACATCTGATGCTGTCCCACATCTGTAACAAGTATCGGGTCCTGTCCTTTAAGTGCCTTTGCAACCTCGTGAACTACATATTGCGGCTGCAAAGGATCAGTTGGTTCATACATTGCTTGTTTCAGCTCTTCATATCTGATTTTTTTGTTTTTCAGCAATTCCTGCCAGTCTGCCCAACGATCAGAAAAACTGCCACAAGTCTTCTCATCGGGCTGAGCCTGCAGCATAGTCTTAAAAAAGTCTGCTGCATCATCTTCAATTTGTATATGAGCATTAACATTTTTGCTTATTTCAGCCGAATCTATATCAACCTGTATAACTACTCTGTCATTTTCTTTATTATATATTTCAGGGTCTCCAACAATGCGGTCGCTAAATCTTGTACCTACAGCCAGCAAAAGATCACAATCAGCCAAAGCTTTATTTGCCTGTGGTGTACCATGCATACCAAGATTGCCAAGATATAATGGGTGATCTTCCACTATAGAACCTTTACCCATCAGAGTTGTAGCCACAGGTAAGCCTATGCACTCGGCAAAAGATCTCAAATCTTTGACCGCTCCTTCAGAGATTATGCAGCCGCCCCCTGCCAGAAGCAGCGGTCTTTTTGCCTTGGCAAGGGCAGCATAGACCTGGTCAGACATAGAGGCAGTTCTCACTCTTGGTGGTCTGTGCCTCACATAAGTAGAAGTTGCGGTCACAGAACCTGATTCTGACAAATCAATCTCCATTGCCATTATATCCTTAGGAATGTTTACCAGCACCGGTCCAGGTCTATCTTCGGTGGTCATCTGCCAGGCCTCTTCAAGAATAGGCAAAAGTTCTTCTGGTTTCATGACCAGATAATTATATTTAGTTATCGGCTGGGTAATACCCGTGATATCAGCTTCCTGAAAAGCATCTGATCCTGTAGCCTTCCTCGCAACGGCACCTGTTATTGCAAGCATAGGTACTGAATCAAGCATGGCATCAGCAAGTCCTGTTACTAAATTAGTAGCACCTGGTCCAGAAGTTGCAATCACAACACCCGGAATACCTGTAGCTTTGGCAAATCCCTCAGCAGCATGGGCAGCACCTTGCTCATGCCTCGTTAGAATATGTGGGAAATCTGCTTTATATATGGCATCATACAAAACTATCACCGGACCTCCGGGATAGCCAAAAGCATGATTAACACCCTTTTTTTTCAAAAAATCAACTATTATTTCTGCACCGTTCACTGATAATCCTCCTCTCGGCTGTTTCCAAAATTCTCTGATAATTCATAGAATCAGTCGATTATGCGTGCACCACGACTACTTACATCAACATTTTTCTGATATCTTTTAAGCACGCCGGCCAAATTTCTGTCAGGAGCTGGTACCGGATCCCTTTTACTTAATTCTTCGCTATCAACCAGCAATTCTAATTTTCTTGCCGGAATATCTATCTTTATACGATCATTCTCTCTGACATATGCCATTGGTCCTCCGACTGCCGCTTCAGGACAGACATGTCCAATAGACGCACCTCTGGTAGCTCCGGAAAAACGGCCATCCGTAATAAGGGCAACACTATTATCAAGTCCCATACCAGCCAATGAAGCTGTAGGTGAGAGCATTTCTCTCATACCTGGACCACCTTGAGGACCCTCAAATCTAATAACAACTACATCGCCCGGATTAATCTTTTTGGCAAAAATAGCCTCACTTGCTTCCTCTTCACTGTCAAAAACTCTTGCCGGACCTTCGTGAATCATCATTTCCGGCAAAACAGCTCCTTTTTTCACAACACATCCTGCCGGTGCCAGATTACCAAATAACACAGCCAGACCACCATCAGCTGCATATGGCTCTTTATAATTCTTTATAACCTTGCCATCGGAGCCTTTGCTCATAGATAATTTTTGTTGCAAGCTACCTGTTACAGTGATGGTATCGGTGTTGATAAAACCACCTTTTGCCAATTCCGCCATTACAGCTGTTATTCCTCCCGACTCGTTTAAATCGGTAATGAAATCCGGGCCGGCAGGGTTAAGCTTGCAAAGCTGCGGCGTTGAATCACTGATTTTACTGACTTCCTTGAGATCAAGTTCATAACCGGTTTCTCTGGCTATTGCAAGCAGATGCAGAATTGTATTTGTTGACCCGCCAAGAGCCATATCAACACATAAAGCGTTTCTTATTGCATCAGGTGACATTATTTCTTTGGCAGTTATCCCCTGATCAAGCAATTCAACAATTCTCTCACCTGTCATTCTCGCAAGTCGAATTCTGTCCGAATAAACAGCCGGAATTGTTCCCGAACCTGGCAAAGTAAGGCCAATAGCCTCTGTAAGACAATTCATAGTATTGGCAGTATACATTCCAGAGCAGCTTCCGCAGGTAGGACAGGCAGACATTGCCATCTCATCTAGTTCAGACTCACTGATTTTACCGGCTGAATGTGCTCCAATAGCTTCAAACATATTGCTTAATCCCAGCTGGTCTTTACCAAAACGACCGGGAAGCATAGGACCACCGCTTACAAAAATACTCGGCAAATTCATTCTTGCCGCAGCCATCAGCATACCCGGGACAACTTTATCACAACTGGGGACAAAGACTACTGCATCAAAAGCATGTGCCATTAACATAATTTCACAGCTATCAGCGATAGTATCACGACTAATAAGTGAATACTTCATGCCTGCATGATTCATTGACAAACCATCACAAACTGCTATGGCAGGAAATTCAAACGGAACTCCTCCAGCCTGACGAATTCCCGACTTAACAGCATCGGTCAATGTTCTCAAATGAATATGACCAGGAACAATTTCATTAAATGAATTTACAACAGCAATAAAAGGCCTTTTCATTTCACTTTCAGACAAGCCGAGAGCATAGAGCAAAGAACGATGAGCCGCACGAGCAGGACCCTTCTTTATTGCATCACTTTTCATATTTTTATCCGGTAAAGTTCTAAGTACTTTACCTTCTCCTTTCTGATTCAGGCTTGAAGTTCTTTTACAACCAGATCACTGATCTGACGGGTTCCTATCAAAATCTGCTGATCATCAGCCTGATTATTCTGATAAATATCACCTGTACGATAACCTTTGTCAAGAACAGATGCTACGGCTTTCTCAATTATCACAGCCTCTTGTTCAAGATTGAGCGACAATCTTAACATCATTGCAGCAGACAGAATGGCAGCTAAAGGATTAGCTTTATTCTGACCTGCAATATCAGGTGCAGAGCCATGTATAGGTTCATACATTCCAGGGGTTCCGGAAACACCAAGTGAAGCAGAAGGAAGCATTCCTATTGAACCGGTTATCATTGCAGCTTCATCTGAAAGAATATCACCAAACATATTTGTTGTCACTATAACATCAAAGTCATCAGGTCGTTTGATAAGCTGCATAGAAGCATTATCGACATACAGGTGATCAAGCTCCACTTCAGGATAGTCAGCTGCTGTTTTTATAACAATTTCTCTCCATAATCTTGAGCTTTCAAGAACATTAGCCTTATCAACACTAGTCAGTTTTTTGCGTCTCTTCATTGCCATCTCAAAGCCAACTCTAGCTATTCTCTCGATCTCAACAACACTATATGCCTCGGTATCATATGCCAGCTGACCCATCTGACTGTCTCTTCTACCTCTATCTCCGAAATAAATACCGCCTGTAAGTTCTCTGACAAAAACCATATCAATGCCACGTTTGGCGGTGTCAGGATGTAAAGGACATGCCCGGGCTAATGCCTGATGCAAAACAGCTGGTCTGATATTAGCATATAAACCTAATTCCGATCTCAAACCAAGCAAAGCTCTTTCCGGTCTTTTGTCTCCGGGAAGTGTATCCCACTGAGGTCCGCCTACGGCTCCAAGCAGAACCGCATCACTTTGTTTACATCCTGCTATAGTTGCAGCAGGTAAAGGTTCTCCCGTAGCGTCAATTGCTATACCACCTGCCAGCAATTCCTGAAAGGAAAAATCATGGCCTTTTAAGCCTGCAACAGTTTCCAGAATCTGACGTGTGCAGTTAGTCACCTCCGGTCCAATACCATCACCAGGTATAACTGCTATTTTATATTTTCCCATTTTATATTACTCCTTGTTTCTTTTTAGCAATGTACCCAACCAGGCCATCTGATTCTACTATTTTTTTAATAAATTCAGGAAATGGCTCTGCCTGATAAGTTTCGCCACTGGTCAAGTTACTTATAATACCGGTATCAAAATCTATAGAAAGTTCATCGCCTTCATTAACTGCTTTCGATGCCTCAGGACATTCCATGATAGGAAGGCCCATATTAATTGCATTTCTATAAAAAATTCTGGCAAAGCTTGGAGCAATAACACAGCTAACACCACTTGCTTTAATGGCAACAGGAGCATGTTCTCTAGAAGAACCACAGCCAAAATTAGGACCGGCTACAATGACATCACCTGGTTTCACTCTTTCTACAAAAGTTTTATCGATATCTTCCATGCAGTGTGCTGCCAGTTCCGAAGGTACTGAAGTATTAAGATAACGTGCCGGAATAATTACATCCGTATCGACATTGGCACCATATTTAAAGGCTTTTCCTTGAGCTTTCATAAATATTTCCTCCTATTGGTTATAATCATATTTCATCCGGGGAAGCAATAACGCCTTTTATCGCAGAGGCACAGGCAACAGGTACACCTGCCAAATAAACTTCTGATTCAGGATGACCCATTCTGCCGACAAAATTCCTGTTTGTAGTTGCTACACATCTTTCACCTGCAGCAAGTATACCCATATGCCCGCCAAGGCAAGGTCCACATGTCGGAGCACTGACAACAGCACCTGCATCGATAAATATTTCCATCAAACCTTCACGGAGACATTCTCTGTAAACTCGTTGTGAACCTGGTATTACTATCAGGCGCATCCCTTTACTGACCTTCTGTCCCTTAAGATATTGAGCTGCAAGACGCATATCTTCCATCCTGCCATTTGTACATGATCCAATAACCACCTGATCAATTCGGATTTCTTCAAAGCTTCCTACCTGACGGGCGTTTTCCGGCAGATGCGGGAAAGAAACAGTCAAAGGAACTTCAGACAGGTCTATTTCAATTGTCCTGATATAATCTGCATCTTCATCGGCTTTATAAACCTCATATTCATTTGCTTCATATTTTTCAGGAGCAAATGTTTTTATATAGTCTAAAGTAATTTCATCTACAGGGAAAATACCATTTTTGCCGCCGGCCTCAATTGCCATATTACAAATCGTCAGACGGTCAGCCATATCAAGAGAGGAAACCCCATCACCGGTAAATTCCATTGATTGATAGAGAGCTCCATCCACACCAATCATACCTATTATGTGCAATATAAGATCTTTACCGGTAATACCCGAGTTAAGCTTACCTTTAAGTCGGAAATTAATTGCTTCAGGAACACGAAACCAGGTTTGTCCTATCGCCATCGCACATGCCAGATCAGTACTTCCTACACCGGTGGCGAAAGCTCCTAAAGCACCATATGTACAAGTATGAGAATCCGCTCCAATTATTGTATAACCAGGCATTACAAGTCCGTTCTCAGGCAATACAACATGCTCTATACCCATTGCTGCCTCGCCTTGTTCATAATAGTTTTCAATATCAAATTCATGAGCAAAACGTCGCATCTTTGCACAGTGCTCTGCTGACTTAATATCTTTATTAGGTGTAAAGTGATCAGGAACCAAAGCAACCTTGGATTTATCAAAAACATCTTTTGCTCCGGTTTTTTCAAAAACAGAAATTGCAGGCGGTGTTGTTACATCATTACCCAAAACCAAATCCAGTTTTGCTTCTATCAACTGACCTGCATTTACCTTTTCCAGACCTGCATGAGCAGCCAATATTTTTTGTGTCATCGTCATAGCCATTTTATTATTCCTCCCAGCCTAATTGTTTACGCATAAGTTTATATTCCAGAGAATCAACCAGAGCATGCCATGAAGCTTCCAGAATATCCGTTGATACTCCCACGGTTCTCCAAACCATATGTCCATCTGTTGATTCAATCAAGGTTCTTACTCTTGACGCAGTTGCATCTGCGTTTAAAACTCTTACCTTATAATCGGTAAGCCTGACATTAGTCAGTTCAGGATAAAAAACCTTCATTGCCTTTTTCAATGCACGATCCATAGCATTTACAGGTCCTTCACCTTCCGCAGCAGTTGTTTCGTCAACACCTTCTACCAGAATTTTTATAAAAGCATAGGCACTGTACTCCCCTGTCTGCGGTTGTTCACTGGCAATACGAATTTTTTCCAGATTGAAAAATGGTTTATATAATCCCAGTTGTTTGCAAACAAGAAGCTCCTGAGATGCTTCTGCACCTTCAAAATGATATCCCTGATGTTCCATCTCTTTCAATTTGTGAAGAACAACGGCTACTTCAGGAGCATCCTTGGCAATATCAGGACGCACTCTCCTGATAACATCAAGTACGGCAGCACGCCCTGATATCTCTGACATTAAGAAACGGCGCGCATTACCAACAGACTCCGGGGGCACATGCTCAAAGGTAGCAGGGTTTTTCTTAACACCATCAACATGCATTCCTGCCTTGTGAGTAAAAGCAGATACACCTACATAAGGCTCACCATTTGGAATAACTATATTAGAAATCTCGGCCATTGCCCGCACAATAGGAGTTAACAGTTCAAGCTTTCCCTCAGGCAGACATCTGATATTGTATTTTAATTCCAGATTTGCAATTATTGTTGCCAGATTAGCATTGCCACAACGCTCACCAATTCCGTTTATTGTACCCTGAACATGGCTTGCTCCTGCCATAACTGCAGCAACAGAGTTTGCAACTGCCATGCCTGTATCATTATGGCAATGTATTCCTATTTTTATGCCAGGCAGTTTTGAAATCAACTCCGAAGTCACTCTTGCAACTTCTTCCGGCATGGCAGCACCATTAGTATCACAAAGGCATATACATTCTGCTCCACCGTTTTTAGCCGCAAGCATGCACTTTAAGGTATATTCCTGATCATCTCTCCATGCTTCAAAAAAATGTTCTGCATCAAAAATTATTTCCTTTCCTTTTGACTTAAGCCAGGAAATAGTATCTTCTATCATTGCCAGATTCTCTTTTTTTGAAACTCGAAGTACTTCTCTAACCTGAAGCCCCCAACATTTACCAAAAATAACAATTGTACTTGTTCCTGCGGATATTAGATCTGCAAGCCCCTGATCATCCTGAGACTTGAAACCTTTTCTTCTTGTGCTGCCGAAAGCTGCCAAAATACTGTTTCCGGTTCCTCCGGACTGATATCTGGCAAAAAACTCTCTATCCTTCGGATTTGAGCCCGGATTTCCAGCTTCAATATACTTTATCCCCAATGCTGCAAGATTATCCAAAACCTGGAATTTATCATTGACTGAAAAGGATATTCCTTCCATCTGTGCCCCGTCGCGCAAAGTCGTATCCAGGATCTCAACTATTCGGTTTTCCATATAGATCCTCCTTGACCAAGTTACAACAATCATCTGTCTTTTATTAATTATCTTGACCAAACAAATGATATGCTGCAGGAATTAATTTGTTTAAGAATGCATTTAACCAGCATAATACAAGAATACTCCTGGATACTTAATTTCACAATGTCACACTGACAGGTTTTTCTTAACGCTTTCTGCCAAAACTGGAGTAAAATATAAGTATATGCTATACTTTCGCATTGTATGCCAGACAAAAAGTAACATAAGCAACTATTAATACCAGTTAACCCGGAGAGATTATGAGTTTTTTAACAATTGAGAATATTTCCAAATCATATTTTGACAAAAAAGTTCTGGACAGTGTTTCTTTTCGCCTCGATAAAGGGGAAAGACTCGCACTTATCGGTAGTAACGGAACCGGCAAAACTACGCTGCTTAAATTGATAACGGGACTGGAAAAACCTGACAGCGGTAGAATTATTATGCCCTCTGGTGTAATACCCGGTTATTTATCACAGCATGTCGAAGATATTTGCGATCTGGATAAAACTGCTTTGCATAATCAGGAACTGACAGATCTGGAAAATCAAATGAGAGAAAAAGAAAGAGAAATCTCAGAACTGGCAAACTCAATTGAAATATGCAAAAATGATGAACAGCTTAACACATTAAAACAGCAGCAAAATAGGTTATATGCTATTTACAATAATCTTACTGCAACCTTCGATTCGGCAGGTGGATATAATTTTCGTCATCAGATGATGGATACATTAAACGGCCTAGGTCTCGATAACGATACTTTTGATCGTCCAATGAGTCAATTATCAGGTGGGGAAAGAATGAGGGTCGCATTAGCAAGACTACTGATTAAATCACCCGATCTTTTATTACTCGATGAACCCACAAACCATATGGACGCCAAAGCAATGGAATGGCTGGAGCAATATCTTGTGTCTTTTAAGGGTGCGGTGCTGCTGATATCACATGACCGTATGTTCATTGACAAGACAGCAACATCGGTAGCTGAACTTAGTCAGGGAGCAATCAGAATAAATCCGGGAAATTACAGCAAGTTCATTGAATTGGAACAGGCCAGACAGGAAACACTAGAAAAGGAAATAGCCAATCTGTCCAAAGAATTAAAAAGACAGGAACAGGTCACTCAGACTATGCTTTCACATAGAAATATGTCCGGTTATCATGCCAGAGAAAAAGTTTCCGCTAAGCTGTCTGCAAAATTAAGCCAAATAAAAACAAGTGCAAAAAAAGAAAGAAACAGTCTTAATTTTCGCTTCATGCCGGGGAATCTTGACGGAGCACCTGATAAAGAACTTGTTTCTCTTAAAAATGTATCGATCTCATTTAGCGGAGATAAAAATCTCTTTGCTGATGCCAGTTTTGTAATCAGACGTGGAGAAAGGTATTGCCTTTGCGGTGATAATGGTTGCGGTAAGTCAACTCTGTTAAATCTTATTTTGGGTAAAACAGATCTTTTTGATGGCGAAATCCATTTATCAAGGCAAGCTGTTTTTGGACATATGGGACAGCAGATAGATTTCTCTGATGAAAATGCCTCAGCACTGAATACTTTGTTGGTACACAGCGGTATCGACGAGGCGACTGCAAGAAATTTACTTGCAAGATATGGCTTCCGGGATGTAGATGTTTTTAAAAAGGTAAAAATTCTTAGTGGAGGCGAAAGAGCCAGGCTTTATCTATGCTGTCTGCTGCTGGAACAGCCGGATATGTTATTTCTCGATGAGCCCACGAATCATCTGGATATTAATTCTCGTGAAATACTGGAACAGGCATTAATTGGTTTTGACGGTTCAATTCTATCAGTCAGCCATGACAGATATTTCATAGATAAATGCGCTGATAATATCCTGGGCTTTATAAACGGTAAAATTGACAGTTTTGATTCCTTCACAAATTATAGAAAAAAGGTAAAAGAAACAGAAGAAAAATTTATTAATGAAGATTTAATAAAAAAACAATCGGCCAGTGAACAGGCAAAAGTCAAAGAACTCGCAGGTCGTATTAATCGTGCCGAGGAAAGAAAAAACGAAGCCAAACGCAAGCAAAAAATTCGGGATCTGGAAAAAGAAATAGCAGAACTCGAAAAAGAAAAAACCGAACTGGAAAACAAGTTCAGTCAAGACAACACTCCGGAATTATATGCAAGATATGCTGTTGTACTGCAAAAAACCGAGGATATCTACGAAGAACTGTTTGAATTGTCGGATACATAATTAATTTATCAAAGCAGTTGAAAATTTTCAGGGAATTACCAGCTTTATTGCCGATGGTACAGATTTTATTTTTACAGGCAATGTATCACCTTGTTCCCCGTCAAGATCCAAAGGCACAGAGCAATTGCTATTGCAAACTATTTCCAGCTTTCTTGTTTGGAAATAACTGATACTTTTATGATTTAAATGTTCTCCATTAACAAGTCTCACCAACAGCGGCAAAAAATCTATCCAGCTTTGTTTATGAACAACAAGCACATCAAGGAGACCATCTGTAATACTGGCATCTGGTGCCAAATTACGAAAACCGCCAACACTTTTGGAATTCGAAACAATAAACAGCATTATTTCGTCATCTATTATTTTATTATCTGCCGTTATTGAAACAGGCACAGTCTGCCACAACTGTTGAGGTAAATCCATAGCGCCGCTAAAAACATATGCCAGTTGACCTAAAACTGTTTTAGCATCTGAAGTAGTTTTGTAAGCAACATCGGTTAAAATACCTCCGGCTGCAACATTAAGAAAATACTTGTTTCCAGCTTTGCCTACATCTGACCATATAGTATTAAATCTACGCAGCATTTTACAATATTCATCAACTTCACGGGGAATCCCCAGGGAAAAAGCAAAATCGTTTACAGTACCCGCAGGCAGCATTGCCAGAGGGGTTGTTTGACCACCGTCAAGCATACCGTTTATTACCTCGTTTAAGGTACCGTCTCCGCCAACAGCCAATATCAAATCTGTCTGCCAGGGCTGAAATGTTCTGGCAAGTTCATATGCATCTCCGGCACCTGTCGTCTGCGTTATATCAACCTGGCGAAAAGTTTTATCTTCAACCAGCTTATCTATTATCTGTTGTGCATGCTTTTGCACGATCTGTCGTCCTGAAGAAGGATTTATAATAACTTTTACTTTCAAGTCACATTTCCCTTTCTTATTTTTATATTGTTATACTTATATCATAGCTATTGCACTAGCACATTTCAATCCGTCAAGTGCAGCCGACATTATGCCTCCAGCGTACCCTGCACCTTCACCACAAGGGAAAATGCCTGTTTTTTCCGACTGCATATTATCATTTCGAAGAATCCTCACAGGAGATGAACTTCTTGTTTCCGGTCCTGTAATAACTGCGCCCTCCCAGGCAAAACCTTTGATTTTTCTATCAAACTGCTCAATTCCTTCCTGCAGACTTTTGCATATATAAGAAGGTAGATAATCTTCACTGGCGCAAAAGTTTGAGACTGGTTTGATAGTTGATTCAGTCTTAAAAGGCAGATTATTCAGCATTAACTGCCGGCTGACTTTATCGGTTTTAGCAGCAATACCTTCAGGCATAAAATCTGACAAAAGCTGTGAAGGAGCATTATATCCACCGCTCACAACATATGCTCTCTGTTCCAGACGACGCTGCAGCTCAATTCCACCCAATGGGCTTTGTCCAATAAAGTCTGCTTCAGATATCGATACCAAAAGAGCACTGTTGGCATTATTCATATTTCTGGCATGGTAGCTCATGCCATTTGTTACAATACCTCCAGCCTCAGAAGAAGCAAGTATAACTTCTCCACCAGGACACATACAAAAAGAATAAACAGATCTGCCAGAGGATAGTTTTGTTGCCAGGCGATATTCAGCAGCCGGAAGCTGTGGATGAGACGATGACACTCCGTACTGTGCCGCATTGATCAAATTCTGTGGATGCTCTATTCTTACACCCATAGCAAAAGCTTTTGCTTGCATCGGCAGTCCTGATTTATATACAATTTCAAAAGTATCTCTTGCGCTATGACCTATAGCTAAAATCAAGCGCTTAGTTTTTAGATATACTTGTTTAGAACCTGCTGCACTATCTGAATTGTCTGTAAAAAAAACACCTTCCAGGCACCCTTTGTTCAAATCAAAACCATCTAAAGTGCAATTAAACCTGATCTCACCACCAAGACTGATAATTTTTTCCCTTAAGTTTACAACTACTTTGCGAAGAATATCCGTGCCTATATGTGGCTTTGAAAGATAAAGAATTTCTCCCGGAGCACCACATAAAACAAGTTCCTGTAAAATAGACTCACACCTGGAATCTTTGATTCTGGTAGTCAGCTTACCATCGGAAAATGTTCCTGCACCGCCCTCTCCGAACTGGACATTGCTTTGCAAATCAAGAAGGCCTTCTTTCCAGAAGCTAGCAACATCAATACTTCTTTTTTCTACCGGACTTCCCCTTTCCAGCACAATGGGATTATATCCACATAAAGCCAGATAAAGAGCAGCAAAAATACCTGACGGTCCGAAGCCCGCAATCACAGGCCTGTTGATATCTCTCAACAGTTTATGACTGCTGTTTTTCCGATAATTATCGGGCAATAATCCAGCTATTCCTTTACATTGTGGCAAAACACCTGTTTGAATAGCATAATTTATCTTGATCGCATCTTTTCTACGGGCATCTATTGATTTCCTGATAACAGTCCATTGCGGAATATCTTCATAGGAAATTGATAATTTATCTGCCAATTTAGAAAGCAGTTCTTCCTGACTATGACCCAAAGGCAATACCAGTTCTATTATTTTTTTAACTGCCATTGAATTCTGCCTCCTGTTTTAGCAAATGACCTGCAGCTCTGAAACCGGCAATCCAGCCACTTGACCATGCCCATTGCAGATTAAAGCCGCCGCAAGAAGCATCAATATCCAAAACCTCTCCGGCTGCAAAGAAACCTGAGCAAATACGTGATTCCATACTATCGGGATAAAACAGCCTGACATCAAGACCTCCTGCCGTAATCTGAGCCTGATCCCAATCCCTTGAGCCTGTTATTTTTATATTTAATCCTTTAATTGTATTTATAAGAGAATCAATATGTTCTTCTGTAAGTCTGGAACTAGACAAAGTGGGCACCACCGAATTATGTACACCTGCTTTTACCAGTTCTTCACCCAATCTTCTGTGCATAAGTCCTGTTAGCACACTTTCACAAATCAGATCAGGATGTAAATCTATTCTTTGGCGCAGCCACTGACGAAGTTCTTCCTCACTCATATCCGGCAAAAAATCAAATTCCAAATCTGTATCTATCTCGTTAGAAACAGCATTATATGTTCTCGATAATTCCATTGCAGCGATCCCGGATATACCGTAATTTGTCCACAAAAACTCGCCTCGGTTTTTCTCTAGTATTTTGCCTTCCTGTTTTATACTAGCTATTGCTTCAAAGCGAATACCGCTGCATCTTTTGCAGATTGGTGATTGAAGACATAAAGGTACCAGTGCCGGAAATGGAGTAATAAGATCATGCCCCAGTTCAGCAGCTATTTTATAACCATCTTCAGTTCCGCCAAGAGCAGGTGCGGCAAGACCTCCGGTAGCAAGAACAACAGCATCGGCAGTGTATATTTTGCCGTTACTTGTTTTTACACTAAATGCCGGTTCTGATGTTAATGGCTTCTTACCAAGATATAGAGGCTCTGAGCGTATTATTTCACTAACAGGCTGTTCTGTTTTAACGACGATATTCAATCTGTGCATTTCAAGTCTGATTATGTCAAGAACCGTGGCAGCTTGATTAGATAATGGATATATACGACCTTCCGAATCCTGTCTTGTCTTCAAACCTAATTCTTCAAATAAAGATAAAACAGCAGCAACTGAAAAACGATGCAATGGCCCCCGTGCGAATCTTGCTTCACTACCATAATAACAGTCAGGACCGGCATTAATATTGGAGAGATTACATCTGCCATTACCTGTTGCAAGAAGTTTCCTGCCGGCACGTTTACCTTTTTCCAGCACCAGAACTTTGCTGGTATCAGGCAGTACTCTGGCAGCAGCAATCGCAGCCATCATACCGGAAGCTCCAGCACCAATTATAATCAGAGCATAATTCTCATTCATTTTGCATCTCCGGTTTTACTATCTCCTTGCTTTGCCTAACAAGGCTCAGGCAACGTGCATATTTACTTTTTGTTTCCGGCTCCAGTTTCAATTTTTGACTCAAAATTGCACCTAAAGAAATCAAATCATCTACTTTCCCCTTTTTCAATTCAAGCTCCAGCTCACATATAGGTTCACGCAAGGAACCTCCTAAAATAAAACCCTGATCAAGAGCTATCTCCACAACCGTATCACAATAAGCCAGATCATAACAAAGACGGCTGAAATCTGCCTGACAGATCAATATCAGAGGCTTTTGGTTTATTTGCCGCAATAGATCAGCTAAAACATTTCCGGATTTTTTTCAGCTGATAATGTTGCTGAAAAGATATCAGCATTAAATCCGGCAGCAAATTCCTTTAAAGAAAACTCTTTTCCCAAATCAACATTCCATTCAAATCGCTGATGAAGAGCATCGGCAATTTTCGAACCCATTTTTATGGTAACTACAAATAAATCATTCTCCTGCCTGACACGCAAGGTTGCCCTGTTTTGGCTCAAATCACCTGAAAAAGTGTCAAAATACATACTTTGCATTTTGTAATTTGCCTTTGAAGCAGGAATTATATATTTTGCGACCATTTGATTTGAGAAAAGTTCGGCAACTAATGACTGATCAGAAAATCTGTATTTCAGCTCGGTTTCCATCCTTTTACCTCATCATTTTTGATTATATAAGCTCTGACAACATATCCAGAGTCTTCTCAAAATCCTTCATTGCATTAATCAATGGTTCTGTTCCTGTCAGATCAACACCAGCTTTTGCCAAAATATTGAGAGGATAATCTGAGCCACCGGCAGACAGAAACTGCATATACTGGTCAACAGCATTGTTCTCTATGATATTTTTAGTAATTGCAACAGCCGAAGAAAAACCGGTTGCATATTTAAAAACATAAAACGAATTATAAAAATGAGGTATTCTTGACCATTCCCATGACATGTAATCGTCAATAACAGTCTCAGGTCCGAAATATGAACGCAACAGCTCTGCATAAAGCTTATTAAGGGAATCAGCATTAAGAGTCTCACCTGACTGAAGCATAGAATGAGCAGTCTTCTCAAATTCGGCAAACATGGTCTGTCGAAAAACAGTAAGTCGGAATTCCTCCAGATAATGATTAAGCAGCCAGGCTTTTTCAAGACGACCTTCCTTTGTTGTTTCATCACATTGTTCAAGTAAATATCTGATCAAAAGATTCTCATTAACTGTTGAAGCAATTTCAGCCAGAAAAATGGGATAATGCGACTGTACAAAAGGTCTGGCGGAAGAAAAGAAGGTGTGCATGCTATGCCCTATTTCATGCGCCAGTGTAAAAACATCCGACAAAGTACCACTAAAATTCAGCAGAACATAAGGATGTGTTTTGTAGGTACCCCAAGAATATGCCCCACTGGTTTTTGAAGGTGTTTCGTAAACATCAATCCACCTGTCTGTCAGATGACGTTCAAGTTGTTTTGCATATTCTTTACCTAGAGGAGCAAGTGCTGCCTTTACCATGTCACAGGCCTGTTCAAAGCTATATCTTCTTTTAGGCATTTCGATAATCGGGATATAAGTATCATAAATATGCAGCTCATCAAGTTTTAAAAGACGTCTGCGCAAGTCAAGGTATTTGTTTAGTACAGGTTGAGTATCATGAATAATATCTATCAGATTAGTATACAGTTCCTCCGGCAAACGATCAGAAAAAAGAGCTGCCGCCAGAGAACTGCTGAATTTACGAGCAGAAGCATATACGTAGTCAGATTTAACCTGTGTACTGTAAAGACTCGCCAAAGTATTGCCCAGTGCAGAATAAGACTCATGAACCTTGCGGAAAGCATCTGCTCTTACTCTGCGGTCAGGGTGATCCCGCAGCTGTGCAAACTTCGCCATTGTAAGCTCTATGTCCTGGTCATTTTCGTCTTTTATTTTGCCAAATTTTATATCGACATTATCCAGCATATTATGTACATCTTCCAACCCTTGACTGACATTGCCAAAAGCAGATAATAATTTCTCTTCAGATTCACTAAGAATATGCGGACGCTGGCGAATCTGGTTCATCAGAAGATGCCGATAAGTCTGCAGACCTTTTTCCTGTTCAATATATTCTATAATTTTTTCTTCCGGTATAGCAGCAATCTCCGGTCTTAGAAAAGATGTCATTGCTGCAATCTGAAAGTATAACGACATAATTCTGTCTGTCATATCCTGGTATACAGGCAGACTGTTATTCTCATCTCTTTTCATTCTTGCATAGGCAACAAGCTCACTCATCGCCTGATCAAGTTCAGAATCACATTCAAGAGCGGACAGCAGATTTGCAGAAGAACTGCCTACACGACCCTTCCATTCAACTATTTTTTCAGCTGAGGACTGCATATTTTTAAAGGAAAGTTCCCAAGCTTTATCATCGGAGAAAATATCTTCCAGTCTCCACTTGTACTTTTCCGGTATTTCATCTCTACTTTTCCAGACTGGTATCTCTGAATCTGACATATCGGCATTTCTATTGAACTTTATTGTTTTTATCATACAAAACCTCCATGATTTTTCAAAAAACTAAATATACGATCATATATAAACATTGACCACAATATACTATAATTATTCCATTTTTAAATTAAGTCTACGAATACCTGTTTTAGTTACGACAGTCAGTAATTCATCAGATACAAAATCCGCTCTGACAATTTCTACTGCCAGATTCTGGTCAAAGAGAACCTCATTTTTATCCAAATCAATAACCATCATGCTAGTCCCGGCACCAATAACCATTTTACTGTTTTTTATGGCAAAAGGAGTAACAGACTCTCCCAACTCTATACCAGCACTTAGGTTCCCTCGACTATCTCTTGTGAAAACTTCCCATTTGCCTCCATATCTTTGATTGGCAATAATGACAAGTCCTCCTTGGTATCCCTGTATCATTTTTATCTGATGAAAAGTTTCCTGATACAAGGGCAAATCCTGATTATAAGAAAATCCGTATAATTCACTCACACCACCGGCGGTCATCACCCCATCGCTGTCATAGGCAACTATAGGAAGAACATTTACTGTGTCTGGTAAAAGTTGACCTTGCTCTAACCCTTCTATGCTATATCTCTTAAAAACAGGTTGAATAGAAGCGCCATCCGTATTAACAATAGCTACATCAAAATAATCTTCATATGGTGAAAAAGAAACAGAAAGAACATATCCGGATTCTGGGAAATAGCAGTCATATAACTTCAAGCCTGTTTCTGGCTCAAACATTCTGACAATACCATGTCCATCAGTCTGATCCTCTATAAGAGCCATATAGCCATCAGCTCTAACAGCTGCACCGGCAATCCTACCAGTAAGATTTCCCTTATATAAGATGCCTTCTTCAGTCAGCATAATATAAGCATGCCCGTCACGATCTGCAACCAGAAGATATTCCCCTGCCTTAACACAAAAAGGAGCAGACATCTCTGATTCAGCAGCAAAAATCTCATTACCCTGAATATTCAGATAAGCCACCTGATTCTGACTTATTCTAACAACACCTTGTCCAAGAGGATAAATATTCTGAACCTGTGAGGAATCGGCATCAAAACCTGTATCCAAAACTGGCTGAGTAAATACAGGTTCGGTTTCCTGAGGCCAGTTATTTTCCTCAGGCAGACTTATCGCTAGAATAACAGCAGCAATCATAAGAAGCAAAGCCAGCACAATCAAAACGATCAGGCTGGCCCTGCTTCGGCGTTTAACAGGATAGTGTTTTCTTTGATTAACCATAATATCTAATCAATCTGATAGCCTTCCTCTGTATTGAATACTCCATCAACTGAATTCAAAATAGAATATTCGAGCATTTTATAAGCAGTAATAATGCCTTCACTATTTTTTTGATCAGAAGTGAATGCAGCTTCCCTGTTTATGTAGAAACCAGTATATTTCCCATCAATAAAAACATAATCAGTATAAGCGTCCCGCTCAACAAATTCAACAGTCTCTGTTCTGGCAGGATCACCACTGTCGGTATCCTTTTCAAGATAAAAAACAAGTTTTGCCTTCGCATTATCAACTGCCCCCGGTTCCGGCACATCGGTTGTGTCAATGCCTGCCAGAGTTATACCTATTATACTCTGATAAAATTTTGTATACAGATTTGTATTTGTTTGACTAAATATCTTAGCATCTTTCCCGTTTAAGAAGAAAGCCGCCTCTTCATCACTTGTTGATTGACCCATTTCAAGCTCTATTTCGGTTTCAAAAACGGTTCCGTATATATCAGCTTCTATTTTTGA
This sequence comes from Ercella succinigenes, assembly GCF_900002895.1. Taxonomy (NCBI): domain Bacteria; kingdom Bacillati; phylum Bacillota; class Clostridia; order Eubacteriales; family Oscillospiraceae; genus Ercella; species Ercella succinigenes. The sequence continues at coordinate 49,348 of NZ_CDHP01000063.1, forward strand.
AACACGACCGATATTATAAAGACAGACAAAAGGATCTACTAAATCAACCAGCGGAGTATCGAGAGCTGTCAAAGTTGAAGTTTCAACAGTAAAAACTGCATCAACCTGATCAGAAACAGCATAAAGTCTGCCAGATTCAGCAATATCTCCTATTTTTAAAGTGAGTTTACTGTTTTTTGTCGCTAATTCAAAAACATACTGCGGGCTGTCAAGACCATAAATTGAAATGTCTGCCGGATTAAGTTCAACAAAATCAGCCGCACTGATGCTGGTAATCTGGGATACCAGATTACCCATGCTATTTGCATCACCTTCTTTATATAAAGGGGATACAACCTTGAAGCTAAGTGCATTTGTCTGTGAATCTTCAGGATCACCTACAAACTCACAATCAACTTCCATTTTTACATTATCCCTTGATCTTTGCATCGAAAAGCTTATCAAATCATTATAAAGAAAATTTACCGGCAAATTGTTATCCAGCCAATAGAGGTTATTTTCTTGAAGTTTTGCAGATACGGATGTGCTGACAGAACAAACTCTGCCACTTCCTTCAAGCATAACATATTCAGAAGTTCCACTGGCAAGAGTATCGCCAATCAAAACTTTTTTGCTTGTATTGTCCTTAAGATGATAATTAATCTCAATTTGTGGATTGCCAAGCCCGAAACGCTCTATATTCTCCGCAGATGTTTCTATTTCACGTTCGGCATTTAATAACAAAATACTATTAACCAGATCTGTAAGTCTCTCTTTATCATAAAAAGAACTGTTTTCATCTGCCAATGTCCAGGTAATCTTTTCAGAATCACCTTCTGAAACCAGCTCAGGTATCAGTAAAAGACTGGTATTCTGATTAATGATTTCTATTTCTTTGATATCAGCAGAAATTAATTCAATTACAGGTTCTATTTCTATTATATTATCATCAGATGGATCTGATGATCCTAAATCTGGCTTTTGATTAATAATTACCAGTACCGCAATCAAAATAATTAAAACAGCACCGAATATTATTAATGTTCTTTTTTGCCTTATCATTTTACGCCTCCGTAATTTACAGATGTTTGCGTTTCCTATATACGACCAGAGCTACGATGAGCAAGGAAATCGGTATAATAAGCATTACAAAAACAGCAGTTATAATAATACTGGTGGTTGTACCTTTGGCAATTGCATAAGAAGTAGGAACTTTGGGACTAATCAGAAGAGTTTCATCCTGGTTTTCACCAGCCAGCCAGTTGATACTGTTATAAAACAAAGTAGGATTATATAAATTTGTACCAAAAGCCTGTATTATATCGTCGCGGAACAAAGCACTGCTGCCATAAACAATAACACGTGCAGGATCAGTTACAGTATCTTGATTAACCCAGCCATTATACTCTGCCAGCAGCCCTATATACTGAAGAGATTGAGCAGAAGAACTTTCGGCATCGCCGCCGACCTCGGCTACACCTTTATCGGAGGTAGTAAGCACAGGTTCTACTGTCAGCCAGTCTCTGGCATTTTTTATTTCATTTATTGCTCTGGTATTGAGAGATAATGTATATCTATCAATTGCAGTTGCCGTAACAGCTCCGGCCGGAGCATTGGCTCTTATAGAATATGCATCCTGCTGATACTGGTTTTCAATATCCTCTTCCCTTAATCTGCTGTTGCTTATTTCAATATTGAATTCCTCAAGTAAAGTGTTCAGCTCTGAAAAATCAGCCTGATTAAAACTGCTTAAAACCATCAAACTGCCACCGGACCGAAGCCAATCGAAAATAACCTGACGGCCTCCTGCCGTAATATCATTTTGAGGATCAACCATAATCAGAGCAGCACAATCTTCAGGTATTTCATTGATATCAAATATATCAAGAGGCAAAACTTTATAATTGTTATTCTGCAGCAGACTCACCATAGTCTGGTATTGATTAGTATAATCAAGCTCGCCATGCCCTGAGGTAAAATAAATAACAGGCGTAGTTTCAGATGCCACGTATCTGATTGCACCGGTGATGCTTTGTTCTGCAATTATACCTGTTACTACAGTTTCATAATACTGATTCATTTCAACCTGATACAGTTCACTACTGATCAGATTTTTTGCCTTGCCTGTATCCTCGCTGAAAACAACAAAATTACCGGCTGAAGGCTTAACTACATTGTCAGGATCAATTTTTTGTAAAATTGTCGGATCAAGATCAGGATCCACAAAAGTCAAGCTGATTCTGCCCGAACTTTTGCTTACATATTCATCAAGCATAGGCATGATATCTGCATAATAGTTATAGTACTGGGAATCCTGCTCAAACAAACCTATGATCTCAATATTTTTGTCAAGATTTGCAAGAATCTCTTCAGTAACATCTCCTATAGAATACATCTTATTGCCTGTCCAGTCCCACTTAAGTTTATCACCAAGCAAATTATCAAAGACAATATTGAACACAAGAACAATCGCAATAAACATTATTGTCGCTATTACAGAAAAATTACGCAGGCTCAGATTTCTCTTATCTACAGCTCTATCTTTCTTAACATCACTTTTCTTTTCTTTTTGTATATTATTTTTCTTCTCACTCATATGCCTCACCTCTGACTCCAGCGTCTTTTTTCTATCACACGGTTTGTTAAAAACAAAAATACTGCAACTATGCTGACAAAAAATATCAGCGGCGATATTTCAAAAATACCTGCAGAATAATTGCCTATACGTGTACTGGGGTTTATCCACCTGACAGCATTTGTAACAGCATCCCCGGCTGAACCGATCTGCGTACTTGATAAACCGAAAAAATTAATTTTGTCTATCAAGGTAGCAGCTATCGAACCAAGCATACTGGCAATTGCATCAATCAGGGTAAGCAGCATGATAACAATGAATGATATAACTGCGGAAATTATTTGATTTTCAGTAAGAGCTGAAGCAAATATACCAATAGCAATATAAGCAGAACCCAGGAAAACAAATCCTATATAGGCTCCCAAAACACTGATATTAATGACACCATCATATAGTAAGGTAATAAAAACATGTATAAATGTACTTGCTGTCATAACAAGAAACAAAGACAAGGCAGCAAGATATTTTCCTATTACGATTTCTATTGTACTGGCGGGGGAGGTATAAAGAAGTACTTCCGTACCGTTTTTACGATCTTCAGAAAAAGACCGCATAGTCATTAAAGGTATCAAAATAAAGAAAAAAGATTGTAAAAATGCCAGTTCACTCACTATATTTATCGCTCCGCTTAAAATGAAAGAAGAAAAAAACAATCCTCCCAGAGCTAAAAATATTGCCAGAATGACAAAACCCATCGGTGAATGGAAATATGCCATAAAATCACGTTTACAAATTGCTTTTATACGATTCATACAAATGCCCCTCCTTTATACCAGCTTATTCTCTGTTACCTTCAGGAATATTTCCTCAAGAGTCGGATCAAGAGATTTCATTTCCACTATAGGCCAGCTATTACGAGCCATTTCGAAGAATACCTGCTTTCTTACATCGGCATCTGCTGAATTTTCAATTTCAAAAATATTTATATTGTCTTCCTTTTCCATAATCAGTTCTGCCATTCTGACACCTGGAATTAACCGTACTTTTTGAATTACTTCTTTGGCAGGTCCCTCCGCAGCCAGTTGGAACTTGGAAGTTTTTGCCATTTTGCGTGACAATCCGTCAGGAGTATCCACCGCAGCAATCTTGCCTTGATTAATGATAACTACTCTTTCGCAAATAGCCTGCACTTCAGGCAGAATATGTGAACTTAGAATTACCGTATGCTTTTTGCCCAGTTCTTTAATGAGATTTCTTATTTCAATAATTTGTTTAGGATCAAGACCCACTGTCGGTTCGTCAAGCACAAGCACATCTGGATTGCCAATCATCGCCTGTGCTATACCAACCCTCTGCCGATAACCTTTAGATAGATTTTTGATAAGACGTTCGGCAACATCCGTTATTCTGACCAGCTTCATTATATTAGCCATTTCCGATATGCGAACAGATTTTTCAACACCCTTGAGATCAGAAACAAATTTTAAATATTCAAGGACTGTCATATCCAGATACAAAGGAGGGTTCTCAGGAAGATATCCAATACATGATTTAGCAGCCTGCGGATTTTCTAAAATATCATGTCCGTTTACAGTAACTTTGCCAGATGTTGCAGAAAGAAATCCTGTCAGGATATTCATAGTTGTGCTTTTACCTGCTCCGTTTGGTCCAAGAAATCCCAGAATTTCACCTTTCTCAACTGTAAAACTGACATTATCAACCGCCAGCTTTTCCCCATAATACTTTACGAGGTTATGAATTTCTATCATAGTATTTCCTCCCGTAATTCAGTTTTGAATGTTTTTTTTGCATATTAACCACGGCAATCATTATACTTGATTGATAATTGAATGTTAATGATAGTTCACAATTGTTCAAAATGATTTAGTTTTGATGAAAAAATATACGGCTGCGAAAAGCAATATTCTCATTTTTTCCAGTTCTACCTTCAACAAAACAAACATTCTGCTCTGACATCTGAACGAATAAAAGAACCTTGCTCTTAAAAACAATTTCACTTATATACTGAATATCAATACCGGTAATAGTCATAGGTATTAACTGGTCACTATCACTGCTATTATAAATTGCAGCTTGTACGGCATCTACAGCCCAGGCCACATAACGAGTATTATTTACATGCCCATTTCTATCAATATCACTGTAATCTGCATATTTTAACAAAAGAGGCAAATCTTGCTCTGGAAGTTCTAGATTTTTTAATTTCGGACAATCAAAATCAAAAACAGAAGGTGCTTCCAGCTGATTATGCAACATCTCCGCATCAATAACCTGTTCAGGTCTAACAGGGCGATGTGTCTCCTGACTTGCAAGAAACCACTCCGAGGAAGCTTGACCGATCAGCTCAGTACCATCCTCGCCACTATAAAACTCGAAATCCCTTAAACATAATAGCCGCCTTGCTCCACGACTCCAGGTTTTTACTCTCAGCGGCTCATGCCATGAAGGCATTCTCTTCATTCTCACTGATTTTTTAGACAATAACCAGCAGATATTAATCGGATCAAGCCTATCAGCTCCCATATTAATACTTTTTGAATGATTATATGCAGCTTCCTGCATCATAGCAAACAAGGAAGACATATGAAGAGTATCATTAAAGTCTGTCTCTATAGCACGAATATCAAAGGAATAGATCCCCTCAAGAAAGTTTTTTTCATTATTAGTATGTTTAGTTGTCATTTTTTATGTCTCCGTAATTTAGTGATTGACGTTCAGCCTCCTGTAAATCTTTTTTGCAAAAAGCAATAATAATAAGACCTATACCAAAAAGTAAAAGCAATGACAAAATGCCATATGAAGAACGTCCGGTCAAATGTGCAATAAGTGCATATAAAGCTGGACCTGTAACGGCTGCGAATTTGCCGAAAATATCAAAGAATCCAAAAAATTCATTAGAACGTTTTGGCGGAACAAGCTTTCCGAAAAAAGATCGGGATAATGCCTGTATACCACCCTGGACTGTTCCTACCATAAAAGCCATAACCCAGAATAATCTTGTTGAAAACTGTAAAGCATCTGCATAGCCTGGAGAATCAGGTTGATACTGTTCCAGCGAGAATCCCATAAAAAATCCGGTCAGACAAATAAGAAAATATATTATTATTGCCACCGATATCATTTTTATAGAGCCAAAACGAGAAGCCAGGCTGCTAAATAAAATTGAGCAAGGAACCGCTACAATCTGTGTTACCAGCAAAGCAAGTATCATGCCGGTTGATCCAAGACCCAGCGAAGAACCATAAACAGTTGCCATGTGAATAACTGTATTGACACCGTCTATGTAGAAAAAATAGGCAATCATAAAAACAAGCATTGCCCGATTATGGATAATATCACTCAAAGTTCGGCGTAATCCTATAAAAGCCTGCCCGATAAGCCGACCTGCCGGACGATCTATATAATACTTCTGTTTAACATTAAATAATATGGGAATAGAAAAGACTGCCCACCAGACAACACAAATTATGACAGAAAGCTTAACAGCCAGAACAGAATCCATACCCCAGTTTTCACCAAACATAATCAAAACAATAGAGATTATAAAAGGAATAGTGCTTCCACCAATATACCCCATAGCATAGCCCCATGCCGAGAGCTTATCCATTTTTTCCGCTTTGGTCACATCAGTAATAAAGGAATCATAAAACAGCAAAGAGCCGGCAAAACCTATATATGAAAAGGCATAGCCGGCAAGCATTATTTTCCAGTTATCAGTCAAAGCCATTGTTGCGGTAAAAACTAATCCTAATAGCAGAAAAAAAGCAAAAAGCTTCTTTTTCATCCCTTTAAAATCACCAAGAGCTCCAAGAACAGGTGCCATAACAGCAATCACCAAAGTTGCAGCCGAAGTCGCATATCCCCAGTAAACATCGCCATTAACACCACCGGAGGAAGCTATTTCGGCAAAATATATCGGAAATATTGCCGCCATAATAATTGTTGCATAAGAGGAATTAGCCCAATCATAAAGAATCCAGCTTTTCTCAGTTTTGTTAAAGCGTGATTCGGAGAGCATACTACTTTGCATTCATTTTTACCGTCCCTCTTATTTATTGACCGAATTGATTGTATTTAATTCTCGAAGGATTATATCTTTTCATATTTTTGAGCATTCTCTCATCCGGCGCAAAAAGAATCATTACCCGTTCCTGATTGTAATTAGTAAGTATGAACCAGTTATCAGCCGACTGTGCATAGCCAGAAAAATCAAGAAGTTTATAATTGCCCTTGCGAGCCTGCTTATCGTCATCAGTTCCTGTTTTTGCCATCAGCTCAAATTCCTTGGCTTTAACTGAAAGAACTCTTTTACGCCTACGCTTAGCAATGATAATATCAATATCCAAATCACCATTAGTTACGATATATTCATATTCTTTGTTCATTCCTGTAAGCAAATACCATAAACCATAACCAATACCTACAAGCAGAAAAGGAATCAGGAAGCTAAACATACTGCCATACATAAAAATAGCAGTCAATAATACGAAGGCAAGTAAAAGAATACCTGCAATTTTTGCGTAATCCTGTCCTGTTTTGCGTTTAGTAACAATTTTCTCTAAAAAAACGTCGTCCATAAGATGACCTCCCTTGTTCTCCTGACTATTCTATCGCAATGTAGTTAAGTTGTACAAGTAAAAAAACTGCCCCTGACAAAACAAAAGTAATGTCGGGGCAGCTTTATCTCTATTTATTTGATGAATGTAATTTCGACGCTATGTCCGAAATCCAATTAATACATGCCTGCTCCAGGGCCACCAGCCGGCATTGCAGGCTCTGGCTCAGGGATATCAGCAACAACAGCTTCTGTTGTCAAGAGAATTGAAGCTATTGAAGCAGCATTCTGCAGAGCAGAACGAGTAACCTTAGCAGGATCAACAATTCCGTTTTCCATCATATTGACATATTCTTCATTGAGAGCGTCAAAGCCGATACCTACATCACTGTTCTTAACCTTTTCGCAGATAACACTGCCGTCAAGACCTGCATTGGCTGCAATCTGGCGTACAGGTTCTTCTAGGGCTTTCAGAACGATACGTATACCAGTTTTTACATCGCCTGAATGATCAGCAATCATTCCCTCAACACCAGGCAAAGCATTGATATAAGCAGTACCACCACCTGCAACAATACCTTCTTCAACAGCGGCTCTGGTTGCAGCAAGTGCGTCTTCTATACGCAGTTTCTTTTCTTTCATCTCAGTTTCGGTTGCTGCACCAACTTTGATAACAGCTACACCACCTGAAAGCTTTGCCAAACGCTCCTGGAGTTTTTCACGATCGAAATCAGAAGTTGTTTCTTCAATCTGTGAGCGAATAGATGCGACACGAGCTTTGATGTCTTCATCTGATCCAGCACCGTCAACAATAATTGTATTTTCTTTCTGAACTTTGATCTGACGTGCACGTCCGAGCTGCTCAAGTTCGGTTTCTTTAAGATCAAGGCCGAGTTCTTCTGTAATTACTTCACCACCGGTCAAAGTAGCTATATCCTGCAGCATGGCTTTTCTTCTATCACCAAAACCAGGAGCTTTAACAGCAACACAGGTGAATGTACCACGCAGTTTATTAACAACCAGAGTAGAAAGCGCTTCACCTTCAACATCTTCTGCAATAATTACCAGTTTTTTGCCTGTCTGAACAACTTTTTCAAGAAGTGGCAGTAAATCCTGAACATTGCTGATCTTTTTATCTGTAATCAGAATATATGCATCATCAAGTACAGCTTCCATCTTATCTGTATCAGTAACCATATAAGCAGAAACATAACCACGGTCAAACTGCATACCTTCAACAATTTCAAGCTCGGTACCCATGGTTTTTGATTCTTCAACAGTTATTACACCATCATTAGTCACTTTTTCCATGGCATCTGCAATCAGTTCGCCTACATAGCTGTCATCTGCTGAAATTGCAGCAACACGGGTAATATCTTTTTTGCCGGAGATTTTTTTGGAATTGTCCTGTATACCTTTTACAGCAGTATCAACGGCCATCATTATACCCTTGCGCAGAATCATCGGATTTGCACCTGCAGCAATATTCTTAATACCTTCACGAATAATTGCCTGAGCCAGCAAAGTAGCAGTTGTTGTACCGTCACCAGCGACATCATTTGTTTTTGTTGCAACTTCTTTTACCAGCTGAGCACCCATATTTTCAAAGCGGTCTTCAAGTTCGATTTCTTTTGCGATTGTTACACCGTCATTGGTTATCATAGGTGAACCGAATTTTTTGTCTAAAACAACATTACGACCCTTTGGACCGAGAGTGATTTTAACTGTATCAGCCAGTTTATTTACGCCTCTTTCCAGAGCATGTCTGGCGTTTTCTGCATATTGTAAATCTTTAGCCATTTCTATCTACCTCCTGTGAGTATATGTTTTTTCAAAACTATTGTTAATTATTAATAAAAAACCGGTCAAATTTCTGATTATTCTACAATTGCCAGAATATCGCCTTGTTTCAAGATAGTGTAGTCTACATTATCCATCTTTACTTCTGTGCCGGCATATTTGCTGATAAGAACTTTATCACCAACATTTACCTGCATTGTAACTTCTTTGCCGTCCACAAGACCGCCAGGCCCTACAGCAACAATCTCGGCAACCTGCGGCTTCTCTTTAGCTGAACCAGGCAGAACAATACCGCTTCTTGTAGTTTCTTCCATTTCAATCATTTTGATGACAACTCTGTCACCTAAAGGTTTAATGGTCATAGTTTTTGCCTCCTTTATTGTGTATAAAATACGCTTTATTAATTCATTAGCACTCTAAACTATTGAGTGCTAATTCCAGAGTCTAATATATTGTTTTTGCAGTGATTTGTCAAGTTATTCGATTGTGAAAAATTATGAAAAATTTGTGTCTAAAAGTCCATGCCAGATTTCTGCCTGATAAAACCAGGACAAGACTGCCGAACTTTCCAGCCAGCTGCTGATATTTTCTGACAAAGGTGCAAGGAGTGCAGCGATAAAAAGAATCACATGTACTATTACAAGGGCAAAAATCAAATTAATCAGTAAACCGGTAAAACGATTTGCAAAACCCAGCAAAGGTAATTTATCCATAAAATCTGTGAGCTTACGGCCTATCATAACGATCAGAATGATGATGACTGACGTAATGATTAAAAACAGACCTGCAGATAAAGCAAAGCGAAACATCATTGATGACAAGTCCTGCCAGGCTGTCTGACCGCCGGAAGAATCTGCAAAACTGCCGATCAAAAGCTGTTCAACGGCACTCGGCAGGCCAAATCCAGCAATAGCCTCGGCAACGGTTTCTCCTGATGCCTGCAACGGTTCAATAGTTTTTGCCTCTATTCTTTCTGCCAAAGGTTGCAAAAAAGGCGCTTTTTCAAGCACCCTTGTCATTGGCCCCATCAGGAACCAGGCTACAGCCAACGATATAAGAGTAGTGGCCAGACTGATCAAGGTCAGTAAAAATCCTCTTTTCCAGCCAATAAAAGCCATAATAAGTATAAATGCTATTACTATAATATCTGTAATCATGTCTCTCCTCAGATTGATAAAAAACTACTGTTTTCTGGTGATTATATTGGATTACCTTCTGCTAAGTCAGCATTGTCGCCATCACCTGGATTTGGATTTGGACTTGGAGCTGGTAATGGAGTTGGGGTTGGATTTTCCGGTTTTGGCGTAGGTGTAAGTGCAGGAGTCGGCTTTGGCGTAGGTGTAGGTGTAGGTTTAGGTGTCGGCTTTGGCGTAGGCTTTGGTGTAGGCTTTGGTGTAGGTGTTGGCTCAGGCTTCACCGTAGTCGTTGCTTTTGTTTCTTCAGATGCAGAAGGCTGCGTTTGGGGCGCAGCCGTCGTTGGTTCTATTGTTTCAGTTGTTGTCTCTTCCTGTATGGTTGTTGTCTGTACTGTCGTTGTACTCCGAGTCGATGCAGTTGTTGTACTACTCATCGACAAGTTACCGTTTGGAGCCCCCGGTATTTCTTTTACCGGGTCAAAGGGGAATTTTTGACCGAAGATAAATTCCTGCAGATGAGGTATCATACCGTTAAAGTCACAAAGATTTACCCAGCTTTGTCCATTACTCTCTGTAAAATATCCTTCTATCGGAATCTGCATCTGTTCTATTTCACCATTCATTATCGGTAGTGTTTTCAGACCCAGATCCATGATCTGACCTTCGCTTAGATTTGTTGTTATATACTGAAGGCCACCTGTTATCATATTAGTCTTTGTGATTACATTTGCTTCATTGAATGCATCAAGCAAAGCCTGCATAACAGTTCTTTGACGACCCATACGGGCATAGTCGGCTCCAATTACTCTGATGCGGGCATATGAAACAGCTTGTCTGCCGTTTAAGAGCTGCACACCGGATTCTGTAACAAGTGGTGATTGCGGTTTGTCCGGATGGTCATTATTGGCGATTATTACACTACTGTTAATATGTTCAATTTCAGCCGGTTGAACATCTATTTTTACACCGCCTACAATATCGATTATCTCTTCCATAGCAAACATGTTAACTACAACATAATTTTGAATATTAAGACGGAAAGTATCGTTGACAACACGTACAGCCATTGCAGGGCCGCCCCTCGCATTGGCAGCATTGATCTTGTCAGGTTGATCTTTGCCTGGGAAATAAACCAACATATCCCTTTGCAAAGAAGTAAGCTTAAGCTTATTGCTTTTCTGATCTATGGTTAGAATCATCATTGCATCCGATAAAGTTTCAATACTATCAGGATCGCGCGAATCAACACCTAAAAGCAAAATATTAGTTACACCCTTAACCTCAGGCAAAGGGTTAAGCAAGCTTTCAGTCGGCACATTGAATTCATCCGGTAGAGTTTCCTTGTCGGAATCAATCAGATTTATTCTGCCCATCACATATCCCCAGACTAACCAGCCTGCCAATAATAAGACTACAAGAATAGACAGAACTATAATTAAAGCACGACGTCTCTTCTGTTTTTTTGTAAGCTGCTTTTTGGGTTTACCGTTTTTATCCAGCTTAACTTTTCTGCCATTAGCGTTTTTCATCCCGTTGGGTGCTGTTTTATTGCCATTTGACATTGTGCTATTTACTGATTTGTTTTTATTTGAACGAGGATCTATTGGCTGCCAGACCTCTGGTTGAGAGTTTCTGCCGCCGTCCTGCTGATGTCTGTTCTTTTTCACAAAAAGACCTCCTGATAAACAGGTCACTTGAACCTGAGTCGATTAATAATATCATGCGGAAGATATTTAAGGCAAACATCTTCTGACAAAGTCAAGTAAAATTTACAGTATAGTATTCTCAGCAATTTGAACTTTCATAGCCATCAGGATTATTTTTTTGCCAGCGCCAGGAATCTTCACACATTGAAAAAAGATCTTTTTTAGCTTTCCAGCCCAGAGCATCGGCAGCTTTTGCCGGATCTGCATAACAAATTGCTATATCACCGGGACGACGTGCATCTATTACGTACGGAACTGACTGTCCACTGGCTTTCTCAAAAGCAGCTACCAGCTCAAGGACACTATACCCTTTTCCTGTTCCAAGATTTATTGCTTCAACACCCGTATGAGAATTTGTGTAATCAATCGCACGGCAATGACCCTGTGCCAGATCTACAACATGAATATAATCTCTGACCCCTGTACCATCAACTGTAGAATAATCGTTGCCAAATACATGTAGTTCCGATCTTCTGCCGACAGCAACCTGAGCTATATAAGGCATAAGATTATTTGGTATACCTTTAGGATCCTCTCCTATTCTGCCGGAAGAATGAGCTCCAATAGGATTAAAATATCTTAAAAGAACAATAGACCACTTATTTTCAGCTATTCCCAGATCTCTAAGTATCTGCTCATTCATCAGTTTAGTCCAGCCATAAGGATTTGTGCAGGATAAAGGGAAATCCTCTTTAATAGGCACTTGATCAGGAACACCGTAAACAGTTGCAGATGAGCTGAAAACCAACCTGTAAACATTGTGCTTTGCCATCACTTCACAAAGAGTTATTGTACTTTTAATATTATTACGATAATACTCAAGTGGCATAGCAACTGATTCACCTACCGCCTTTAAACCGGCAAAATGAATAACTGCGTCAATCTTATATTGATTAAATACGTCATCAAGTGCAGCCTTGTCACAAATATCAAGTTTTATAAAACAAAAATCACGTCCACTGATTTCTTTAACACGCTTAAGGGACTCAATGCTGCTGTTTATGAGGTTATCAACCACAATCAGGTCATGACCCTCATTCAACAATTCGACGCAAGTATGACTTCCAATATACCCTGCTCCACCAGTTACTAGAATTGTACTCATATTTTTATCTCCTGATTTTTTATTTTCCATATTATCTGGAATTGCAAAATTTAATTTTATTTTCAACAAATTCTTTATTATGCAGTCGACGGATATATAAAAACTCAGCCGCCGCACATCAAAAGACTATCAGCTATCTTCTGATCCTTCCAGTGTAATCAGTCTTTATAATATGTTGTTTTGTTGTGAGCTGTTTTATTTTTTTCTGCCAACAACAATTAATGGAACGCTTGCATCAATATCAAATGCTTCTTTTGCGAAACCGCCAAATTTTTCAACATTTTCCAAACCTGATTTTCTTAGTATTTCTAAAAGATCATTGCTGCGCAAAGGATATAACAAAACTTCATTTTTAAAAGACTGATGACCTTTATTATTTTCGATATTCAGTTCGGTCTGAAATATAATACGCTCATTTTCCTTACTTCTAAAATAGTGTCTGGTAAAACTAATCCCTGCTTCCGTATTCTTGATTGTAGGCAGTCCGTCTATATTATAATCAAGTATTCTGTCATAATTAATAATCTGAAGCAGTAATATTCCATCCGGAGCCAATAAAGAAACCATGCCAGCCACTGCTTTGTTTATAGCTTCTTTATCGGGCAAATGAACCAGAGAGTTGCCTATGCAATAGATCAGCTTGTATGACCCGGCAAAAAGCTTTACCTCTTCATGTTCTGCCAAAAAGCTCATATCAGCGGCAAAAGCTTTTACCCCTTCTCTTTGACCAGCTCTATCAGCCATCTTCTGATCGAGATCGCAAGCCTGTACGATGTGACCGGCTTGTGCCAGAATTTCAGCATAGCTGCCTGTACCACAGGCAACATCCAGAATATGTTCTGATTTATCACCTGCCAACTCAAGCAATAATTGTGAAGTTACGGAATAAGCGGGGAAAACCTGATCATAATATTTAGATAATTGTTCATAGAACGCCATACTAATCATCTCCTTGGATAAAAGCTTTTACTTAACAACCTAAAGATATATACTAAAAATAATTTCATCAGTAAAAAGCTGATACAATAATTTTTTTCTTTGACTATAAAGCATATTATATGCCATAAGTATTTACAAATCAGTATATCTTTGCTCGTACTTACTAATTTGTTACAATAAGCTTTGAATATCTCAATTAAAGGAGAATTACAACTGTGAAAAATCCTAATCTTGCTATCAGCAAATTAATAATACTTACTATTGTCAAGCAGATACCTGCAATTACATATAATCAGCTTACAAATCTGGCTTTAGAGACTTTATATATGGACTATTTCACGTATATTCAGGCATATCAGGAATTAAGCCGCGATCATATGTTATTAACTGGAATCAGAAAAGATGAACATGAACTAGATGCTTCCGGTAATCCTTTGGAAAGATGTGATATAACAAGACAAGGTGAGTCTGTTCTGTCTACGCTTGATCATAAAATACCTTTGCATGTTAAAACTTATCTGCTGCAAACAACTGCCACTTGGAGAAAAGATCTTCGCAGACAGCACGATGTCCAGGCTATATACGAGCCGGATGCAAACGGACAGTATAAAGTTGTACTCAGTCAGAATGACGGCGTCCACGAAACTATAAAAATACAACTTACAATTCCTGACCGCCAACTGGCCAAGGGCATCTGCAAGCATTGGAAAAATCAGCCGGGATCAACTTATGTTGCTATGCTGGCATTATTGACCGGTGAAATAAACAATCAAAAAACAGAAGCGTCAAATTCCGATTTGTCTACCAAGGCAAAAGAAAAGGACGAGCATTCTCACCAGGAGCCTGCCCGTCCATATAAACAGGAACAACGACTTATTTAAAACTTACTATTAAACCTGTCTCAACTTGGTTTAAGGCTTTACAAGGTTAGGAATCGCTTTGATTTTTTCGGCAAGTTCAATTGCGAGTTTATCTAAACGCTCCAAATCTTCTTTCCTTGGCAGACCTTTCACAAGTACCGGATCTAACCTCTCCACTTTTAGATTAGAAGTAAGAGCTTCAAGCGTATCTGATATTTTTGTTCCCCAGCCATAAGACCCTATCATGCCATAGAACTTGGTTTTTGGTCTCATAGCATTTGCAACAATAGCTGCGTATGCTATGTTGGGGTGAGGACCTCCAATAACGGTAGGTGAAGCCATTACGACGGCAGCTGCATCAACCAAATCTGTTATAAAATGCCCGGTTTCAAGAGATAAAGAGTCTGGTTTGTCGCCAAGATTTCTGCAAACAACTGACAATCCCTGCTCAGAAAGCTTAATTGTAAGATGTTCTACCATGACTTTTGTACTATCATGCATACTTACATAAGGTATTGCTACAAGGTTCTTAACAGCATCACCTGTCCAGCGCTCATATCTGCGTAAAATTATGTCGGGATCATACCAAACCGGCCCATGTGAAGGTGCAATCATTCTGGGGGATAATTCACGTACACGCTTAGTGTATTTTGCTACATGGTTTCTATAAGGCAGCATTATCTCGGCAAAATAATTTTTGGCCGCCAACCTCTGTTCTGCACTCGAGGTTGAGAATGCCTTTGGTGTAGCATAATGAGATCCAAACAGATCACTGGAAAACAATATATTGTTTTCTTTAAGAAAAACCATATAGTTATCAGGCCAGTGGGCAAACGGAATCATCATAAAGGAAAGTGATTTACCGCCAAGATCAATTGTATCTTCCTCGGTCACAACCATCATCTGGTCTTCTGGTATATGAAGATGCGTATGCATCAGTTCTTTCACTTTGGCATTAGTTACAAGCTGTACTTCCGGATATCGATCTGCTATAGCCTTTGCTGAACCTGCATGATCCTGTTCCGTATGCAGATTAATCAGATAATCCAGTTTTTTTACACCTGCTTCTTCAAGATTACGAAGCAGAACATCTGTTTTTTCAGGATCAACGGCATCAATCAGAGCGGTTTTATCCGAACCGATTATTAAATATGAGTTATAAGTCGTACCATGCGGTGTCGGCATCAGACAGTCGAATAATTCACGTTCTGAATGTGATGCTCCAACTTCAAAAACCTGGTCACTAATCGCTAATACTGGCATTTTGATCTCTCCTTAACGAGATCATACGTCTCCCGGTAATGACCGGAAGACCGTACGAACATGTTTTTTTGACATCCTAAATGATTACAATTTTTATGGCTGTCAATTATTCTTCACTGAACTCTTCCTTGCTGGCACCACATAAAGGACAAACCCAATCCTCAGGGATATCTTCAAAAGCAGTACCTGGAGCTACTCCATTATCCGGGTCTCCTTCAGCAGGATCATAGACATAACCACAAAGATTACAAACATACTTTTTCATTTGTTAAGCCTCTCTTTCATAGTAACTTTTTTGACAGGTCAATTCTGTCTTAACTGACATTATATCGTTATAACAGTTTGATGACTACCTGTATTTGTTACCTGAAATAAGCTAATTTAAAAATTAAAATGGCAAATTAAGATTTTTACCCTTTTTTGCCAGCTTTTCTGAAAAGCGGTAAATGACTATCCTTCGGCCTATTTTTTGTACTATCTCGGCACCAACAGCTTCCGCAAGCTCTTCTGCTATCTCATTTATAGAGCGCTCCGCTGTTTTAAGCACATTAATCTTTATGAGCTCATGCGTTGACATAAGTTCATCCAGGCTTGTTATCATATCACTGTCAACTTCACCTTTTCCTATCTGGAAATTACAGGACATATCATTTGCCATTGCCCTCAACCAGGCTCTTTGCTTGCTACTTATCATTGTATACCTCTTTAAGCTTTTATAATAAGCCATATTCTAAAAAATTTTACCAGTCAATTAATAAATAAATTCAAATTCCAGATCATGCAGTGCAACCAGATCGCCTTCCTTGACTCCCGCTTTTTCAAGTGCTTCTATGACACCTTTTTTCCTGATAATTCTCTGGAAATATTGTATCGATTCACTATCATCAAAATTGGTGGAATCAACAAGATTCTCAATCCAGGCACCTTTAACTCTTAAAACATTTTCTTCTTTAACAATCTCAAACAAGGCATCCTCTTCAAATTTATATAAAGCCTCTTCTTCAACCGAATCAGTCAGAATAGTCTTTGGTAAACTCTGTAATTTAGCCGCCACATATTCAATCATCGGTCTGACTTGTTCATTAATGGCTGCACACATCGGAAAAACAGCCAGACCTTTTTCTTCAATGGCTTTCTTGATTCTGTCCAACTCGGAATCATCTACCATATCAATTTTATTTAAGGCAACAACCTGTGGCCTTGAAGACAAACCCTCATGATAAGATTCCAGTTCTTTGTTTATCTGCTCAAAATCTTCCAAAGGATCTCTACCTTCACTGCCAGAAACATCTATAACATGTATAAGAAGTCTTGTCCGCTCAATATGTTTCAAAAACGAAAGACCAAGACCCATTCCCATATGAGCGCCTTCAATAAGTCCCGGTATATCTGCGACAACAAAACTTGTATCATCGACAGATACAACCCCCAGATTAGGAATTATTGTAGTAAACGGATAATCGGCTATTTTAGGTCTGGCAGCCGAAACAACTGACAAAATAGTTGATTTACCTACATTTGGAAAGCCTATTAAACCAACATCAGCCAGTAATTTTAATTCAATCAGCAGGTCGAAGTCTTCCCCCGGCTCACCTGCCCTGGCAAAATTAGGAGCCTGCCTGATACTGTTTGCGAAATGAATATTGCCTTTTCCACCACGACCTCCTTTTGCCACAACTATTTTTTGTCCTGGCTCAGTAAAATCAGCAAGTGTTTTACCAGTCTGTGCATCCTTGATTAAAGTGCCCACCGGAACCGGTAATAAAAGATCCTCACCACTTTTGCCGTAGCATTTTCTACGTCCGCCCTTTTCACCATCCATAGCTGAATATTTACGTTTAAAACGAAAATCCTGCAAAGTGCTGATATTTTCATCAGCATAAAATATTACACTGCCGCCACGACCACCGTCGCCACCGTCAGGGCCTCCATTAGGAACATATTTTTCTGTATGAAATGAAACCATGCCATTACCGCCATTGCCGGCTCGGACATAGACTTTGGCGCTATCAATAAACATGGCCATAGCCTCCTTTTATGATGTCAAAAAGAGCCCGGCCGCAATTGTCCAGGCCGGACCCTTCCATCTTCGTTACTTCTACAAGAACATAATCACTCAGCAGGGTATACACTTACCTGCTTTTTGTCACGTCCTAAACGCTCATACTTAACTTTACCATCAATAAGAGCAAATAATGTATCATCTGAACCGATGCCTACATTATTGCCTGGATGAATCTTCGTACCACGCTGTCTAAAAAGAATATTACCAGCTGTTGCCAATTGGCCGTCTCCTTTTTTTGCACCCAGACGCTTTGACTCTGAATCACGTCCGTTACGAGTACTACCAACACCCTTCTTATGGGCAAGAAGTTGCAAATTTACCTTAATCATTGCGATGCACCTCCTTTAATCGAAGCTTTTCTCTTTTATACACACATACTGCCTACCATAACTGTCACTGATTTGACAACAACCCAAGGCGAAAGAATCAACAAGAGTTTTCGCAATCAGATACTGCCCGGAAGGCATCGAATCAGGATCAGGAAGCTCACAGGATATATTACCTTCCTCTAAACAATAATCAACTTTTAATCCTGCCAGATCTTCAAGACTACCTATAACCGTCTGAGCTATCGCAGAGACAGCTGCACAGATAATATCCGAACCTGACTGAGCCATACCCGCATGACCTTTTGCCTCAAAACGGCGAATAAAGCCACTGGGAATACGATACAAATTAACAGTGATCATAACCTGTTCCTTTTGTCAAAAGCTTTTGCTTTGACTGTTCAAATCAAAATCACACTGTGATTTTATTGATACGAACACGAGTATAAGGTTGTCTATGGCCTTTTTTTCTTCTATAGCCTTTTTTAGCCTTATACTTAAATACGATGATCTTTTTCTGTTTGCCCTGTTTGACAATTTCTGCTTCAACAACAGCTCCGTCTACAACAGGTGTTCCTGCTTTAAGACCATTGTCATCAGATACAGCCAGAACCTGATCAAATTTGATGGCATCACCAGCTTCGCCTTCGAGCTTTTCAATGAAGATTTCATCTCCAGCCGAAACACGGTACTGTTTGCCGCCAGTTGCGATAATAGCGTACATTAGTTTTTCCTCCTGCATACAGTCTCGCTGCCTCAGGCATGCAAAGCATTTTAGGAGCCCGGGCCATGCGGTCACCGAAACATGTTATCATCATATTCGCAAATTGTCAAACAGATCAGACAAACACCAAAATCAGATTAAGACCACTAAGAGCGAGCAAAGCACTAAGTGGCAAAGACAACCAAATTTTACAATCTGCAGCAGATAATTGTCTTACCGCAAGTTTTGCAGAAAAAAGCACAGCTATACCTGCAAGCAACCAGATAATACTGTCACTTGGGGTATTTTTCAGCAACACAGAAGATAATAGCAGCCAGACAGCAAAAGCAGCAAATAACAACCATGTTAAGACAGATATCAAATTAATTATTACTGTCTTTTCCAAATCTCTGTCTGCAATGCCTATTCTGGCATCAGGAATAAATACAATCATAATTGAAACAAAAATTAATATTTTCAGCCACCAGGAACATAAAGATAATCCCAAAATGCCAAATAAATTAAAAGTTAAAAACACAATTACCAGCAAAGAAAGTATAAGCGGCAATGAATTAAGAATCCATACAAAATTGCTATTATTTGGCTCATAAAAGCTTTCAACATCAGTATCAGAAAGCTTTTGTCTGCTTGCAAAAACACTTCTGAGAGCTGTTAAGTAAATTATTAATATAAACAGAAGAAGTACCGCTATATAAACAAAAGACAGTGATTCCACCTCTCTGGATGCCTGTTGGATTCTTTGATAAATATCGGAAGTATTTTCTATCTGAGCAGATTGTCTGGTAAGCACCGCTGATGTAACTTCATTTACATATGATGATGACATTGAAGGTAAAGTCAAGCCGCCTTTATTGAACTCATAAAGCGCAAACCTTGCATCGGAAGATTGAATTAAACTGAGATTGCCTGATTCATCTTTGATTAATCCGGGAAAAAGCCACGCATCTTCACTGCTTATTGCTTCAAATAGCGTTTTTGTCTGTACTGAAGTATTTTCATCGGTAAAAATAATCAAAGTTTTATCAGACGGCCAATTTTTTGCCATATCTGCTGTAAAACTCTGCCAATCTGCACAATCCACAAAAATATCATCCGGCCATGCCATTAAAAGATTTGAGTTATCCCATTGCTGGGAAAGCGAATAGGCGTAATCCCCCGGTATTCCCAGAGCTATAATCCAGATATCATCAGATTGTATTGATCTGGAAGTTTTCCAATTCACCCACCCGGAGATATAATGCGAGTAATCATCATTGTCATAACCGCTACTAACAGACTTAATCATAACCGGCATACCGGCTTGTTCAAAAGAATAGGAAAGCCAGTCAGCTTCTGTCCGTCTGATGGAGCTATCATCCGGTATAAAGATAATTACCGATGCTTTATTAAAATTATTCTGCTCAACTGTTTTGAAGTTGAATTTTTGAGTAGCAAAAACAACAAGCGCTGTTAGTAAAATGAATAATAAAACTATACAGATAACTGTGATTGTCTGCCCTCTTTGATGATTTGATCTGTGATTATCATTTTTATTCATGCTTTACATGATTCCTTTGCATAGCATCTGGCAGCATTTACAGCCGCATGCCAAAGCTTAATTTTTTTCTCTGCTTGTTCATTTGACATCAATGGTTCAAATACTTTGTCACTTTTCCTGATCCGGGCAAATTCACTTTCATTCGCCCATAAACCAACTGCCAGTCCTGCCAGTCCTGCAACTCCCAGTGCGGTGGTTTCTGTAACGGCCGGACGATCAACCGGCACCTGGCAAAAATCAGACTGCATCTGCATCAAAATATTACTGACACTAGCACCACCATCAACCCGCAAAACAGAAATATCACAAGAGCTCTCTTTTTGCATACAGTTAAGAACATCCTCACTTTGAAAAGCTATTGATTCCAGAACAGCTCTGGCTAAATGTTCTTTCTTACTTCCTCTGGTAAGACCGGTCAGCATTCCTCTGGCATTCATATCCCACCATGGAGCACCAAGACCTGTAAAAGCAGGAACAAAATACACACCGCAACTATCACCAGCCTGCTCTGCTAAAATATCACACTCAGCAGAGCGTTTGATTATCCCCATTTCGTCTCGCAGCCACTGTATTGCCGAACCAGCATTAAATACACTTCCTTCAAGAGCATATGCTGTACCTTCGGCTGTCTGCCAGGCTACGGTAGTCAGTAATCCACTACTGTTCATTACAGGTTTTTCTCCCGTATTCATCAAGAGAAAACAGCCAGTACCATATGTATTTTTTGTCATTCCGGGTTTATGACATCCCTGACCAAACAAAGCAGCTTGCTGATCACCGGCAATTCCGGAAATCGGTATTCCACCGACAACTATACTTTCATCAACAATTCCAGCGATTCCTGAAGAAGGAACAATATCTGGCAATATAGCAGCAGGAATATTAAATATATCCAAAAGTTCGTGATCCCACTTCAGATTGTGAATATTCATAAGCATAGTTCTTGAAGCATTACTTACATCAGTCACATGCTTTCTTCCTGCCGTAAGTTTCCAGACAAGCCAACTATCGATAGTACCTGCAAGCAGCTCGCCTTTTTCAGCTCTTTCCAGTAAATCAGGCTGCTGCTCAAAAAGCCATTGCCATTTAGTAGCAGAAAAATATGCATCCGGTATAAGACCTGTTTTTTCATATATTAATTGACTTTGACCATTATCAACCAGTCTACGGCATAAATCAGCAGTCCTTCTGCACTGCCATACGATGGCAGGAGCAACAGGTTTGCCACTTTTTCTATCCCAAAGCACAGCTGTTTCACGCTGATTTGTTATTCCCATTGCTTCAATTTGAGATATATCCAAACCTGATTCTGCAATTACTGAGCTTAAAACATTTAATTGTGTACGCCATATTTCATCAGCATCATGTTCTACCCAGCCTGGTTGAGGAAAATACTGATTGAATGACTGCTGAGCAGTAGCTATGATATCCCCATCAATCGAAAAAATTACCGCACGGCAGCTCGTAGTGCCCTGATCCAAAGAGATTAAATATCTATTGTTGTCCATAGTATTTTGAAGTCTCCGGCAAAAAACAGAAACTTTTCCTCCTTATTGTGCAAATAGTTTCGTCTGACTTTTAGAGATAATTATAACATAAACAACGCAGACTCCACTTTCCCCCGTGAAATCTGCGTCTTTAACTCTTGAATAAAAATATTGATTATATCTTATGCCTGGAATTAAACTATCATAATGAAAATATTATTTTTATGATTACAAAATAGTACTTCATATGATTAGGATTATTCTTCATCCTCCGTCTGCTGTTCCTGTGGAGGTAGCATGACAATCGGAGATTCCTGCTGCTGTTCTGCTTTAGCAAGTTCCAATGCTTCTTGATATTTTTTCAATACTTCTCCGGAAATTTTTTCCCTGAATTCTGAATTGATCGGGTGAACAATATCCTTAAATTCACCGTCTTGCGTTTTGCGGCTCGGCATGGCAATGAAATATCCATTAGTACCTTCAATAACCTTTATATCATGTACGACAAAAGAGTTATCGAAAGTAACTGAAACAATGGCTTTCATTTTCCCCTCGTTACCCATTTTCCGAATGGTTATGCTTGTAATTTCCATGTAGAATCCTCCATTCTTATTGCGCTTTGACAGTATTTTGTTTAACGGGCACAAGATTTTAGTATATTTTTACCAAGTTCTCTAAGACCATTATATCACTATTCAAAGGTACATTCAGCATTGTTTGTCAATATAATTAAAACTTTTATTATTTCAGAACACAAGATACTAAATATCTGGCATGCTATTGTCTATTATGATAAAATAAGCAGATGTATTTTTCAAAGGCGGTTTGTTACGTTATGAATAAAAAAAATCAATACTATCAAGCGATATCCTTAAATCCGGGTGATCGCATTTTTTTTATAGGTATAGGTGGAATAAGCATGAGCGGTCTGGCTGAGCTGGCAAATGCTTCTGGTTTTGTTGTAGCCGGTTCTGATATGCACACAGGAGCAAGAACAGATCACCTGAAATTAAAAGGTGTGAAGATTTTTGACGGCCATTTGGCAGACAGAATCGATAGTTTCAATCCCGATCTGGTAGTCTATACTGCAGCAGTTCAAAGTGATAATCCAGAATTAATAAGAGCTGCTGAAAAAGGTATTATCACAGTAGACAGAGCAGGATTTCTTGGCTGGATAAACAGATCATTCCGGCAAATAATCAACATTGCAGGTACACATGGTAAAACAACCACCACTGCAATGTGTTCTTTAATCTTGATAGCTTCCGAACAAGATCCTACTGTTCATCTTGGGGCAGAACTCATTCAGTTTGAAACAACAGTACGTGTTGGCAAACCAGGCGATCTGATGGTATCGGAAGCCTGTGAATATAAAAACAGTTTTTTGAAATTCTTTTCTACCACAGCTGCTGTGCTTAATATTGATTATGATCATGTTGATTGTTTTAAAAACCTCGATAATCTAATTGATGTATTCACAGATTTCGTCAGTCAAGTTCCTTCTGACGGTTATATTGTTCTTCCTACAGCGGATAAAAACATCGAAAAAATGACAAAAAATTTAATCAATAATTTTGCCGAAACCAATTGTCGGTTGCCGCGCATTATCTGGTTTGGTGCTCAGGAAGATACTAATTATTTTGTAAAATACAAACCGGATTTTTATTACAATAATTTGATTTTCTCTGAAGGACTACCTCAATTCGATGTTTATTACCGAGGCAATTTCTATGGGAGGTTTAAGCTTCAGATACCAGGCAGACATAATGTAGATAATGCAATGGCGGCCATTGCCTGTGCACATCTGCATGGTGCAGATCCTGCCGCAGCAGTAAAAGCGCTTGCAGAGTTTCAAGGTGCTGAGGGCAGATTTACTTTTACCGGTCATTATCGTCAAGCCAAAGTTATAGCAGATTATGCTCATCATCCGGCAGCGGCTGCGGCCACATTGGAAGCGGCGGCTAATATACCCCATAAGCATATTTGGGTTGTGTTTCAGCCACTTACTTTCAGTCGTACAGAAATACTATTTGATGATTATGTAAAAGTATTAAAAGACTGCGAATATGTATTATTTGCAGAAATATTCAGCGATAGAGAAAAAAGAAGAGATTATATAAGTTCAAGAGATATTGCAAAAGCAATAAATAATCTTGGTGGCAATGCTGTTTTTTGCGATTCTTTTGCAGACATAAAAAGCAAATTGGATAAAGTTGTTTCGGAAGGCGATTTAATTCTGGTTCTAGGTCCAGAAGATATAAGATCATTTGCAGATCAACTAACAGGTCGAAAAGATTTTATGCAGCGAGGGAAATAAGAGGAAATCAAAATGAAGTTTATAAGGAGAATTATAGGCAAGGCTTTATATGGAATAGCTAAGGCACATTCATATATTCTTGGAGGAATTATCTATCTGATAGAATCGGGAATACTTCTGGCCAAAAGCTTTATCAGAGGCTGTGCTGTTGTTATAAGTACAGGCGGCTGTCTTGCAATCATTCTTTTGATAGGTCCGGTTGGAAATTGGTTGATGAGACGTCCCGCCCTGGTAGCCATTTTGCTTATAATACTTGTTTTCCCTATTCTGGGAGCTATTTCAAGCTCATATCTAAAGTATTTTAAGGAAATAAGCACGCTCTATCTAATGAATTTGTCCAATCATATGATATATCCAGATAAATATAATTACAGAACTTATAGCTACTATAAAGAACAGTTCCAAAAAGAAGAAGAAGAAAAGGAAAGACAAAGACAGTATCGGAGGCGTCAACAGCAACAACAGTGGGAAGAACGCTTTAGGCAGTGGCAAAACTTTGGAAACACAGGAGATCAATATCAGAGAGCCGGCAGTTCCTATGGTGGTAATCCTTTTACCGATTTCAAGAAGAAATATGAAGAAAGCTGTGCAACTTTGGGAATCCCGGTCACGACCGATCCAAACAAAATCAAGCTGGCATACAGGCGTAAAGCCAAAGTGTCACATCCTGATGTCAATAAAGCACCAGACGCCACGCAACAGTTTCAAAAGATTAATGAAGCTTATGAATTCCTAAATGAAGACAATATCCAGAGATATCAGAAGATGGGGCAATAATATTTTTTCAAAATCAAAGTTCAATTAAATCTAACAAAACACTTTATTTGCATAAACTAAAAGATTGCCTCTTAAACAAATTTGAGGCAATCTTTTTTTACTTTAAGTAATATAGTTCTTAATAATACAGCAATACTTTTTAGTTATGTTTTTAATGAGGCACCTCATTATCTTGCTGTTCCTGCACTTCTTCTGCCTGATTATCTTCTACGGTCTCATTTTCATTTGTTTCAGGCTCAGAAACCTTTTTAGTAAGTGCTTCAACAGCTGCTGCAGAGGGAACAGGTCCTGGTGCCGGTTTAGCATCGGGTACATACTGCATGAACAATTCCTCGAACTCCGGACCTTCGATCTTTTCTTTTTCCAGCAAACGCTCTGATAGAGCATCCAGTAAATCCCGCTGTTTAGTTAAAAGCTGTATAACCTTCTCATAAGCCTCATCGATAATCTTCTTGACTTCTTCGTCTATTATACCGGCAAGCTTTTCACTGTATTTCTGCACATGACCATAATCCTTGCCCAGGAAAACTTCATCATCTCCACCGAAAACAAGATTGCCAAGTTTTTCACTCATTCCATATTTAGTTATCATATCACGAGCTATACCATTACAGCTCTGAAGATCAGAGGAAGCACCAGTACTGATTTCATCAAAGATAAGCTCTTCGGCAGCACGACCTCCCAAAGCAATCATAATCTGGGAAATAAGCTGGCTTCTTGTGGCATAGTATGAATCCTCATGAGGTTTATGTGCTGTATATCCTCCTGCACCGCCGGCAGGTATAATGGATACTCTTTCAACCTTATCAGTTTCAGAAAAATTTCTCAGCACTATAGCATGTCCAGCTTCATGGAAAGCAGTAAGTTTTCTTTCTTTCTCGCTGATAATCCTGCTCTTCTTCTCTGGACCAATCATAATTTTGAAAACAGCCTCAGAAATATCAGAATAAACTATACTCTTTGAACCTCTTCTGGCAGCAAGCAAAGCAGCTTCATTCAAAAGATTTGCCAAATCTGCACCGGTAAAACCAGGAGTTATCTTTGCAATTTCTTTCAAATCTATGCCAGGATCAAGAGGTTTACCCTTGGCATGTACTTTAAGAATTTCCTCACGACCTTTAATGTCAGGACGCATAACAGTAATTCTGCGATCAAATCGTCCCGGACGCAACAATGCCGGGTCAAGTATATCCGGTCTGTTGGTAGCAGCCATTACGATAACGCCTTCATTTGGACCAAATCCATCCATCTCTACCAAAAGCTGGTTTAAGGTTTGTTCGCGTTCATCATGTCCACCGCCCATGCCTGCGCCTCTATGACGTCCTACAGCATCAATTTCATCAATAAAAATTATACAAGGAGAATTTTTCTTTGCATTCTCAAAAAGATCACGAACACGAGAAGCACCGACACCAACAAACATCTCAACAAAATCAGAACCACTGATTGAGAAAAAAGGAACACCGGCCTCTCCTGCTACAGCTTTTGCCAATAAAGTTTTACCTGTACCGGGAGAACCAACCAGCAAAATACCACGCGGTATTTTGGCTCCAAGTTCAGAATATTTTTTAGGGTTTTTGAGAAAATCAACAACTTCCGTAAGTTCTTCTTTTTCCTCATCTGCACCAGCAACATCATCAAAGGTAACTTTATTTTTGCTGGGATCATTTAACTTAGCTCTGCTTCGGCCAAAGCTCATGGCATTTTTGCCATCACCTGATTGCCTGCTATATGTAAACCATATAAACAAGGCCATACCGCCGACCATTATTACAATCAGAATTATATTTAACCAGCCGGCAATATCGGTAGGCTCGTCATAATCAAAAGAATCTATTTTACCTTCATTTTTTGCTTCAGTCAGCACGTCGAAAATACTGTTCATCCACATCGGTGAAATTTGTTTACTATATACGGTAGGCGCAGAATCACCGGTTCTATTTAAGGTAACTTCCAGATTGTAGCCGTTAACCATTACTTTCTCGACTTCACCTTTTTCTATCTGATTTATTAATTCTGATAGATCAACAGGTGCGGGCTGAGTCATTCTGGACATCAATACTGACATAATGATAATAACAGCCAGTAATATTATGTAAAAGGAAAGTCCTCCGGGTCTTTTTGCTTTCATTTGCTTCCTCCCTGGCTATTATCTCTGTCATCTCCCAGAATAGAAACATCTGGAAGATTTCTATATTTACCATCAAAATCAAGCCCATATCCGACTATAAATTCATCCGGTATCTTCATTCCGACATAATCAACATTTACTTCCACACGTCTGCGTTCTGGTTTGTCAAAAGCAGTACAAAGAGCAATACTTGAGGGATTCCTTGTAGTAAGAAGCTCTTTAAGATGTTTTAATGTTAATCCTGAATCAACTATATCCTCGACAACAATAATATCTTTGTTTGTAATATCAGAATCAAGGTCTTTTGTAATTCTCACAACACCTGAAGTTTTCGTTCCACTGCCATAGCTTGATACAGACATAAAGTCAACTCTCAGCGGCACAGTAATATACCTTGCCAGATCAGCCATAAAAGCATATGCACCTTTAAGGACACAGATCAGGATAATTTCCCGTCCTTCATAATCCTTTGATATCTGTGCACCAAGCCGCTGGCACATCTGATCTATTTCTTCACGAGTTATCATGGTTTCTTTAATGTATTTTGCCATTTAATACTATGCCTCCCAGGTATGTTTGAATGATAATTATAACAATAAATATAATAAAATACTTGTATCACAAGTCACCTGTTTTTTTTTCTACGGACAAGTTATCTTTTATCCATCTAATTCTTACTCCTTTTTGAGCTTTATCAGCTCTACAGACATATTGGTGACCACAGACATAATCAGCCAGCCATACTATATCATTACCTTTTGCAATGACAGGAATATAATTACGCTGATTTGCAGGTATATGCTCTTCATTCATGTATTTTTTTAATGTTCGGGTTCCCTTTCGATTAACCGGTCTGATTATATCTCCAGATTTTCTTAATCTGACCGAACAATCTTCAAGCTGTGATTTGTCAAAACAATTCATTTGGCTATTATAACGGAAATCAGGCTGATACTCAATAATTACTGCTTCTATATATCCCAAATTATCAGGCAGTTCGATAATGCCGGGAACATTTAGAGAAAGTTCCCAATCTAAAGAAGAAAGTTCTGCTTTTTGCTGTTCGTAAGCAGGTCTCTTTCTTTCAAGATATAAACAATCATCTTTCCTAATAACACTCCAGCCGCCAGGAAGATCATATGGTCCTCCCTGATTCATGAGCAGGCTTTGCATGAGGGAAAAATGCTTTTGTCCAAGATCTCTTCTTGTTTGACAAACGTATTCAAAAAACAAACCCAGAACTCTGATTTGCAAGGCACTGTGCTGGCAATATAATGTTGTGCAATCAAGTGATTTATTCTCCTTATTGAAAGCAATCACAAAAAGCTTTTGTGATTGCTGATTAAGATAGTCCTGATCCTCTGCCAGATTAAAAGCTGCTCTGGCTATCAATTTTACAGGATTGTACCCTATAGTTTTTTCCCAGACAGGCAGCAGCATGTGTCTGATGCGATTTCTTGTATATACGACTTCTTCATTCGTATGATCTGTTCTCCAGGGTACTTTTTCATAATCGAGCCACTCTATGATCTGATCACGATTTAAACTGAGAAAAGGTCTGATATAAGGTGGTTCAAAAAATTTCATTCCCGCAAGTCCTGCAAGACCGCTTCCACGAGAAAGATTAATTATCAAAGTTTCAGCCTGGTCTTGCATATGATGTGCCAAAGCTATTTTTACTGTTGACTGCGGCGATAATCTCATAGTCAGTTTTTTACTGCATTGTTCAAAAAAAGATCTTCTGACATTTCTACCGGCTTCTTCCAGGCTCAATCCCGATTCTTTGGATATTTTCTTTAAATCTACCCTTAATTTATTAAACCTAATATTGTTTTTACTGCACCACTTTTCAACAAGCGCTAAATCAAGATCAGCTTCCTCACGAAGCCCATGATGAATATGAGCTGCTTCCAACTCTATACCTAACTTTTCTCTGAGCTGAAAAAAAACAGCAAGCAGCGCCATAGAATCCGGTCCGCCAGAAACACCTACTATAATACCATCTCCTAATTTAAGCATATTATGCTCAAGTATTTTTTCTGATGTCTGCCTTACGAGATCTATCAAAACTGTGCTATCCTTTCCCATTCATTTTTCTTTTTAGCAAAAATTTTTAAAATGGTGGCGGCTCTGTCGGATATCTACCCTCATCTTTTTCAAAAAACATCGTATATTTAGGCCACCAGCCAAGATGAACCGTACCAGTTGATCCTTGTCTGTTTTTAGCAATTATGACATCGGCATCCTCAGTTTCAGTAGGCATGTTTTCAGAATCATAATAGCTCTCACGATACAAAAACATAACAACATCGGCATCCTGCTCGATCGCTCCGGAATCACGCAAATCAGACAACATTGGTTTTTTATCGGTACGTGCCTCACAGGCACGGCTAAGCTGAGAGAGAGCTATAACCGGAACTGCAAGTTCTTTTGCCATAATTTTCAATGATCTTGAAATCTCTGAGATTTCTTGTTGTCTGCTATCCGATCTTGACTGCCCATTACCGCTCATCAGCTGAAGATAATCAACAACAACAAGTCCAAGTTTATTATCCAATTTAAGCTGACGGCATTTTGACATCATTTCCAAAACACTGGTGCCTGATCTATCATCAATAAATACGGGGGCAGAGTAAAGCGGGGGCAAAGCCTTTGCTATTTTATCCCAGTCTTCACTTTGCAATTCTCCTGTTGTAAGTGATTTTGCATTAACAAGAGATTGTGCGCTAAGCATACGATTACCAATTTCTTCTTTAGACATTTCAAGACTAAAAATAGCGGCAGGAACATTATATAATGTAGCCGCTTTTTGAGCTATATTTAGAGCAAAAGCAGATTTACCCATAGCAGGTCTGGCAGCAACAATAATCAAGCCGCCTTCACGAAGTCCGCCAAGAGAACGATCAAGACTGGGAAAACCTGTCATCACATGTCTTTCATGTACTTTACCTTCTGCCATTGAAGCTAGTTCATTTACAGTTCTGCCCATGATATCTTTTAAGCTTTCAAAACCAGAGCTGTCTCTGTTTTCCCTGATTTCATAAATTCTTTTTGCGGCAATGTCAAGCAGAAGATCAGCCTGATCGCCATCCTCAAAGCAAAGACCTGTTACCTCATCCATCGCAGAGATCAATCTACGTAAAACAGATTTCTGTCTGACCAGATCAGCATAATGTGCGGCATTAGAAATAATAGGCACCTGATCCGGCAGGGAACCTACATAACTTAATCCTCCTGCTTTTTCCAGCAAGCCTTTGCTTTCCAGCATATCTGTTACGGTTAAAATATCTACCGGCTTACTCGCCAGATAGAGCTCTGTAATTGTCTCATATATAAGAGCATGATCCGGCCTGTAAAAATCATCAGGACGCAGCACAGCTGTTATTTCAGCCAAGGCACGCTTTCCTGTCATTGCAGATCCCAAAACAGATTGCTCTGCCTGAAGATTATGAGGCGGTATACGCCCGGCAACTCTGACAGGAGTTTCGGCGTTTTTGGTTGACATAAATATTAAGCCTCCAGATTATCAACTTTTTGTTCAGGATAAAGCAACTACTTTTATACCTATTTTAACGGTTACCTGCTGATGAAGCTTCACTTCAGCTTCAAAATCTCCAAGGTTTTTTATCTGTTGCTTAAAGTTAATATTTCTTTTATCTACCTTATATCCTTCTTTTTCCAGCAGATTAGCAATATCCATTGAAGTTATAGCACCATACAGGCGACCACCTTCCCCTGATTTTGCCGGCAAAGAAAATATTTTATCTTTAAGTTTGGCTCCTACTTCCTTTGCCTCTTCAAGATTACGTGCTGCCTTTGCTGCTTCTGCCTTCTTTTTATTCTTTACTGAATTAAGATTGGCTGGTGTAGCTTCAAGCGCCAGATTCTTTTTAAAGAGAAAATTTCTTGCATATCCATCGTTCACTTCAACAATATCATCTGCTTTACCATGACCTTTTACGTCTTGTAAAAGTATAACTTTCATAAAAACAACCTCCGATTTTAGACTAACCTTTATTCTATCACATCTTTAAGTTTTAAGTCATTGTAATACTTTCTATTTGCACAAAACAAAAAAATTGCAATTACTTACTTTGCACAAAAATTTGCTAAAAATAGCAAATATGAAATTGTATAATAATTGCCTTTATGCTAAACTCCTGTCAAAGTGAATAGTATGTGTTTGCACGCAATGCGCTGGTATATATGCCAGAGGAACTCGGATGAAATTTCCGGACTATCCCAGTAACCGTGAAGCTGACAAAACGGCAAAAGCCACTGCCTTAGCAAGGTGGGAAGGTGCCGAAGTAGGATGAAGCAAAGTCGGGAAACATGCAATCACATTATACTCCTGGGGTTGAGAAGGTTTTTAACTTTATTTTTTAAAAGCTCCTCGGATTTTCTGTGGAGCTTTTTGCTTCCTTGGATACTATTCACAAAATTTAAGGAGGAAACTATATGAACAAAAAGAAATTTATTTCAATGATGCTCGCTTTGCTGATGGTGTTTGCTGTTTTTACTGGTTGCGGCCAGTATACTACAGTTGAAAATACCACCACAACTGCAGAAAAAACCACTACAACTATAGAAAAAACCGAAGCAACAACAGAACCGGCTGCTGACATAACTGAAGCAGAGTCTGATGTTCTCTCATTCATGGATATGAAAGGCAGAGAAATAAAACTTAATGATACTGCCAAGAGAATAGTTGCTCTGACAGCTGCTGATTGTGAAATACTATATGCGATTGGCGCGGGAGAAACACTTGTGGGACGTGGTGAATATTGTGATTATCCTGCAGAAGTACTAGACGCACCGGCTGTACAGTCTGGAAATGAAACTAATATTGAACAGATTATCGCACTTGAACCGGATATTATATTGATGGGAACAATGGCACAGACGCAAGAGCAGATTGACGCACTTGAAAATGCAGGTATATTGGTTGTCGTAAGTGATGCTCAGGACATAAACGGAATCTATACAGCTATTGAATTAATAGGAAAAGCCACAGGTCAAAACGACAATGCAGCCGATTTAATCGCTAAGATGAAAACTGATTTTGCGGAAATAAAGACTGCGGCAGAAGAAAAATCAACTGCCGATTCAAAATCAGTATATTTTGAAGTTTCTCCTTTGGAATGGGGATTATGGGCTGCCGGCAAAGATACGTTTATGCATGAAGCTGCAGAAATGATCGGTCTGGAAAATACTTTTGCCGATGTTAACCAGTGGGGAGAAATATCTCAAGAACAGGTAATTGAGAGAAACCCTGATTATATCGTAACAATCACCATGTATTTTGGAGAAGGACCTCTTCCTGAAGAAGAAATAATGAGCAGAGATGGCTGGGCAAGTATCACAGCAGTTTCAGAAAAACAGGTTTTTAACGCTAATTCTGATGAGCTTTCAAGACCAGGCCCAAGATTGGTTGATGGCGTAAAATCGCTGTTTGATTTCGTTTACGGAGAATAAATGAAAAAAAGAGATAGTTTCACAATTATTGAATATATTATTTCTATTTGCATAGTAATTTCTATTTTTATTCTATGTGTGTTCGCAGGCAGTGTAAATATTGCGATCAAAGACACTTTTTCTGTCTTGATGGATAAAATAACCGGCAATGCTACTGTAAGCAGCAATACTGTTTCTATCATCTATAATGTCAGACTACCCAGAGTGATTAATGTTGCGCTTGTTGGCGCAGCATTATCGCTTTGTGGAGCCGCCATGCAAGGACTTTTAAGGAATCCCCTTGCAGACGGCTCCACCCTGGGAGTATCTTCCGGTGCTTCTTTAGGTGCAGTTATCGCAATAGCCTTCGGTATAAATCTGCCCTTTTTCGCCTCAGGCGGTACAATGATAATGGCTATTCTTTTTGCTTTTGGTTCTCTAGTTCTGATACTTTCACTTGCTTATCGCCTGGATTGTTCTCTGGCAACAAATACAATTATTCTGATTGGTGTTGTTTTTACCATGTTTGCACATAGCCTGATCAGCCTGATAGTAGTTTTTGCCAGTGAAAAAGTTAAATCCATTATGTTCTGGACTATGGGCTCACTATCCGGCAGCAGCTATACCAATGTCTTGACTATGCTAACAGCACTTCTCATATGTGGCTTTTTTATTCTGAGGTATGCTTCCGAACTAAATGCATTTGCCATCGGAGAAGATAATGCCAGACATATCGGGGTAAATGTTAAAAAAGTAAAATTTGTTATTCTTATTGCAGCATCGGTTCTTATTGGTGTAAGCGTTTCAATTGGCGGTACTATTGGTTTTGTTGGACTTGTCATTCCTCATATCGCAAGAATGATTTTTGGTCCGAATCATAAACGCCTGCTGCCTGCTTCAATGTTGTATGGTGCTTCATTCCTTATGCTGGCAGATCTTATCGGCAGAATAATACTAAAGCCGCTGGAACTACCTATAGGAGTTGTTACTTCTTTTATTGGTTCAATAGTTTTTGTTTACATTTTTTATTCAACCAGGAAAGCGAGATGATCAGATGCTTACAGTCAAAAACTTAGGTGTTAGCTATGGCAGTTTGAAAATAATTGATGATGTCAGTTTTTCTGTTCAAGCTAATCAATGGCTTATGATCGCAGGCCCTAATGGTGCTGGTAAAAGTACCATTGTAAAAGCTGTAACTCAGGGAATACCATATTGTGGTAAAGTTTTCTGGAAAGAAAAAGATGTCTCGCACATTAGACCGGTAAAACTGGCAAAGCAAATAGGTGTATTAACCCAGAATCATTCAGTAGGATATTCTTTCTCTGTCGAAGAAATTGTAAAACTAGGCCGGTATGCCTGGTCAGGTGGTTTCTTTTCTTCCCTGGACAACGATTCTGATCAGAAAGTTAATTATGCTCTGGAAATAACAGGTATGAACCAGTTTCGTGATCATTCTGTACTTACGCTTTCAGGAGGAGAATTGCAGAGAACTTTTTTAGCTCAGGTGTTTGCCCAGGATCCTCAATTACTGATTCTGGATGAACCTACCAATCATCTAGATCTGGTCTATCAAAAACAGATGTTTGAATTGATCAGAGAATGGCTTAAACAGCCGGAACGTGCTGTTATTTCAGTTGTGCATGACCTTAGCCTGGCTAAAAATTACGGGACACATGCCCTTCTTATGAATAAAGGAAAAGTTGCAGCTTTTGGTGAAACAGATAAAGTTCTTGGTGCCGATAATTTGTCAGAGGTCTATTCAATGGATGTCTATCAATGGATGCAGGATATTTTATCTTGTTGGCAATCAAATGCAAAAGGGATTTAAGAAATCCCAGGAGGAAGTAAATGCTGTTACATCGCTTTACAAATGGAGATACTATTTTAAGAGAAAATAACAGTATTATAGCTCATTTTGCAGGTTCTCGAAAAATTTTGAGCAGCGCACCTCATAATGGTGGTCTTAGAACAAATCTTAAGTATGCTTTCAATCACTGTGCGGAGAGAACCGAAGATGCGATGCGCGGTTCAACTTATGCCGAACATATAAGGATTCTGTCATCTGAATTAGGACTTGATCCAGACTTAAGCTGCGGAATCAGCACTGGAGCCTATGCAGAAAATGTCGCAATTGTATCCAAAAAATACCGTAACACAGAAGTTACAGCAGTTGTAACGGCCGGCATAGATGTTAATGGCGGCAGAGCAGGTGATCCTGCAAATTGGCATGAAGCAGATACTGGTTATATACATATCCCCGGAACCATAAATATTATGCTTTTTTTCAATAATAATTTGACAGATGGCGCTATCTGCCGAGCACTTATTACATGCACAGAAGCTAAAAGTGCTGCTGTATCAGAGCTTGCTGTCCCGAGCTGCTATTCTAACAGCCTTGCGACAGGATCAGGTACAGATGGTGTAATTATAGTCTCTGATCAAAGCGACAAATTAACATTAACCGATGCAGGCAACCATTTTAAGCTTGGAGAACTCATAGGCCAGGCAGTCAAATCTGCTGTTAAAGAAGCACTTTTTCTTGAAACCCAGCTTTGCCCTCAAAGGCAATTTGATTTTTTCAGACGATTAAGCCGCTATGGTATAAGCGAAAAAACATTAAATACCCGTTTTATTTTGCAAAGCAGCAGTGATGGCATAGCAATTAGCGAGAACTTAGGAAGCAAAACAAAAGCGTTAAATATTTTCCCGGGTGAACTAAATAAATTAATTAACAAAAGAGAAGTCATCATGATGTCTATCTTGTATGCACATATGTTAGATCAACTTTCATGGCATCTAATCACATGTGAAGATGCTGTTCAAGTAGTAAGCTTGCTGCTGAATAAATATCTTAATTACAAATTAGCAACATCAAATAATATGGTTTATAAAAATATAGACTCTTGTATCATATTTCTGACCGAAGCTTTGGAAAAAGCTATTTGCCGCTGCATTTCCGATCACTTAAATAGCAAACCCCTTGTCAAAATTTAACATAAAATTTTGACAAGGGGCTTATGTTTAATACTTACCAGTTATATTTTCAATTAACTTTATTCACCTGTATAAGGCATTAAAGCTATGTGTCTGGCACGTTTTATAGCAATAGTCATTTCACGTTGATGACGGGCACAATTACCGGACATACGTTTTGGCAATATTTTACCGCGCTCTGAAATAAACTTGCGCAAACGAGCAACATCTTTATAATCTATAACTTCAACTTTATCGGCACAAAAAGCACAGACTTTGCGTCTTCCGCGTCTGGGACGCATTCCACGTCCACCGCCGTTTCTCATATCAGCCATGAGTGCAATCTCCTTTCACAATTCAAATCAAATCAGTTTCAGATTAAAGATCGAAAGGCAGCGAGGTATCATCATCCGGAGCCGGGAAAAAACCTTCATTATTGTTTCCACCATTCGCAGCCGGTTTCGCATCATTTGACTGATTCGAAGAAGATCCATACTGCGGTTCGTTTCCTGCATAAGAATCACCTTTTTTGGTATCTCCAAAATAGATTTCATCAGCAATAACTTCAGTTGTAGTACGTTTTTTACCTTCCTGATCTTCCCAATTCCTTGTCTGAATACTTCCAACTACCACAATACGTGATCCTTTGTGGAAATATCTGCCAACAAATTCTGCTTGCTGCCTCCAGGCAACAACCGGGATAAAATCTGCTTGCCGCTCTCCGTTTGCACCTTTGAAACGGCGATCAACTGCTATGGTAAAAGTACATACAGCTACCTGATTAGGGGTAGTTCTCATTTCTGGATCACGGGTCAATCGACCCATTAATATAGCCTTATTCATTCGCTCACTAACCTTTCCGACTCGTCAATCGTCAGCACGAATAACCATATAGCGCAATACGCCATCGGTAATCTTAAGCACACGTTCGAGTTCTTTTGGGAATTCAGCTTCTGAACTGAAGTTGATCAGAGTATAATATCCTTCTTTCTGATCATTAATCTCATAAGCGAGACGTCTGCGACCCCATACATCAACATTGTCGATAGTTGCCTCAGATTCGATCAGACCTTTGATCTTTTCAGATGTCGCTGTTATCGCATCATCTCCGATGGCAGGGTTAAGGATAATCACTGCTTCATACTTTCTTGCCATTTTGTTTCACCTCCTCCTGGACTAAACGGCTCCTATACTTATGTATAGAGCGAGGATGACATATCCCGTCCCGGGACATGTCTACTAATGTGCAAATAGAATATATGCACATTAGGGTACTATATCACGCTATAATTACAGCGTCAATAGCAAAATAAAAGTTAAAATTATATTTTTAAAATATCTGGGAGCAGGCAAAAATTTTAAATTCAAACAGTAAAACAATTATTCACAACAAAGTCTCCTCTCCTATCCGTCTTGATTTCAAGAGAAGCTAAAATAATATAACTGCGGATTTTTATTGTACACACATTGTAAATGCTTTTTCTAAAAAAAACATTCAAAATACTAATAGACTTTAAGTTTTTCCCTCAAAATCTTTTATATCCGCTGCCAAAGCTTTTAATAATTCATAGATCTGTTGAGCCGTTTTTTCATAATATTCATAAGATCCTCCATAAGGATCTATAATATCTTCTTCTGGAAAACCAGCTGCCTCTCCAAGAGATTTAATTCTATTCTCAAAATTAGGGAAATATTTGCTTAGCAATTCTTTCTGATCATTTGTCATTGTAATCAAGATATCTGTGCTTTCAATTATCTCAGGAGTCAGCCTTACAGCAGTATGTAAACTTAAATCAATATCATAAACATTTCTCATAACCTCAACAGCATTTACACTTGCAGGATCACCAGGCCATGCCTGAATACCGGCAGAGATTATTTCAATTTCATCTGTATTCAAATTTATATTTTTTGCCAAAATATTCTTTAGCAAAGCAGCAGCCATAGGGCTGCGACAAGTATTACCTGTACATACAAAGCAAATTTTCATTTGTTTACCTCCAAGTCAGATTAACTTCGCTTGCCGCTTTTAGAAGCCGGTTCATATATGCACTTCCCATTCCATCTGCAGGCAGTGCCTCAGCTATAATTAAGTCAACACCAGCCTGATCAAATTTTCTCAATGCGGAAAATAACTTTCTTGAAGCAGCGGCAGAATCAGGCTCGAAAGCATAGTCAATATATACTTTACCTGTCTCTTCGATATTATCATTTAAAGGATACCATTTATCTCTAAGCAGATTTCTTGTCTTGACACAAGAAAACAAGCCTATTTTCACAAAAAGCTTCGATTCCAGCCCTTGTTTGGCAGTAATCCTATTTATTTCATCCGCCCTGTCTTCTATATTATCTCCTTTTGCAACATATACTTGCGCATTCGGAGCATAGTGACGATATTTCATGCCAGGAGCTTTGGGAATCTGATCCTTACCTGAAATATTTTCATTTGAAATAACCTTAATACCAGTCTGTTTCTCAATCATCTCCGCAGTTATTGCGCCTGGCCGTAGTATCACAGGAACAGATCCTGTTAAATCAAGAACAGTTGATTCCAGTCCGAATTCACATGCACCATCATCTATAATATATGGAATCAGTCCTGAAAGATCTTCGTAAACATGCCAGGCACGAGTTGGGCTTGGGCGGCCTGAGCGATTGGCAGAAGGAGCAGCTACAGGAACACCTGCTGCTTTGATCAGTTTCAGAGCAGTCTGATGTGACGGAATTCTGACAGCTACCGTATCCAGCCCGGCTGTTACTATATCAGGCACACTACAGTCTCTGGGAAGTACCAGAGTTAAAGGTCCTGGAGAAAAAGTCTTAAGCAGAAGCTTTGCAATCTCTGAATCACCAAGTACAATACCTGTTAATTCCTCAGCATCAGAAACATGTATGATTAGAGGATTGTCAGCCGGCCTGCCTTTAACTTCGAATATTTTTGCCACAGCAGCCTCATCGAGTGCATTTGCTCCCAGACCATAAACCGTCTCTGTCGGGAAAGCTACCAACTCGCCGCAACGTAAAGCAAGAGCAGCAGGTTTAATCTGCTCATCTAATAAAAGACTATCAACAGTTATAATCTCTGTTTTGTATTGACTCACAAATTAGCCTCCGTACTGTTTGCAGATACTTTCTCATCATGAGCCGCAGCATATAAGGCCTGAATTATTTCTTCTATATCACCTTCAAGTATTTCATCAAGACGGTATAGTGTAAGGCCTATTCTATGATCTGTAACACGTCCCTGATGATAATTATAAGTTCTTATTCTCTCACTTCTATCGCCTGTTCCCACCTGATTTTTTCTATCACTAGCAATTGTATCAAATTGTTGTGACTGTGCTATTTCCAAAAGCCTTGACTTAAGAACACGCATTGCACTGTCTTTATTTTTATGCTGTGATCTCTGATCCTGACATGAAACAACAAGGCCGGAAGGTTTATGTGTTATCCTAATTGCCGAGTCAGTACGATTAACATGCTGTCCACCGGCTCCCGATGCTCTGAAAGTATCGATCTGCAAATCAGCAGGATTAATATCCACCTCTACATCTTCTGCTTCAGGTAAAACGGCAACGGTTACGGTAGAAGTATGAATGCGGCCACCAGATTCTGTTACCGGCACTCGTTGAACACGGTGTACACCACTTTCATATTTTAATCTGCTGTATGCACCATTTCCTTCTATAAGAAATACTAATTCTTTTACTCCACCTAATTCTGTTTCATTTGAATCAATAATTTCAATTCGCCAGCCTTTTTGTTCTGCATAAGAACTATACATTCTAAACAAAACAGCTGCAAACAAAGCGGCCTCATCACCACCGGCTCCACCTCTGATTTCCATAATAACATTGCGTTCATCATTTGGATCTTTTGGAGCAATAGCAGCCTGCAAATCTTTTTCCAGTATTTTCAGTGATGATTCCAGTTCATTTATTTCCTCTCTTACGAATTCTCTGAATTCAGAGTCTTCAGACTCTCTGAAAAGCTCTTTACTATCATTAAGCTGATCTGTAATATTGCTCCATTTATTATACATTTCAACTATTCCACTTAACGAAGAATGCTCCTGCATAAGTTTACGATACCTGTCCTGATCACTCATCATGGCA
Organism: Ercella succinigenes; assembly: GCF_900002895.1. Lineage (NCBI taxonomy): Bacteria > Bacillati > Bacillota > Clostridia > Eubacteriales > Oscillospiraceae > Ercella > Ercella succinigenes. The sequence continues at coordinate 89,193 of NZ_CDHP01000063.1, forward strand.
GGATCTGCCAACAGCAGATTAAGCTCTTCATATCGTTCAACAGTTTTTTTCATTTGCTCATGAAAATCCGGCATATTTAAACAGCTCCTTAAAGTTCATCTAATTATTTTTTTCGGTATTTATATCAATATCAAACCAAGACATTATCATTTATCAAGACATCAGTATAATTAATAATACTGTCATCAGGTGATTATACTTTTTTTATTTACTATAGTACAGCAAATCCAGCTTTTAACTCGTATTAAATCGTTTAAAAGCATTCCCCTTTTGTCATGGCAAACATCGACAGCGGTGAAACCAACTAATATTTTAGCAAAATAACCAAAAAGAGACTATTTATTCTGACAATTTCATTATCACTATGGTAACTTAGGTTCTCATCCTTTATAATAAGCGTGGCTTTTTTTTATTTTCAGGAAGCTGATGATAATTTTGAAAGGGGAAACATACATGCTAAAAACACATGAAATTGAGCAAATGACCTGTGTGGCCAAAGGGCCTAATCATGGTCCCGCACCTATTCCCGAGGAAGGTCGCTGGATACAGGCCAAAGAGATAAAAGATATCTCCGGCTTTACACACGGTGTTGGCTGGTGCGCTCCACAGCAGGGTACCTGTAAACTGTCACTTAATGTAAAAGATGGAATCATTCAGGAGGCTCTGATTGAAACTATCGGTTGTACAGGAATGACACATTCTGCCGCTATGGCTGCAGAAATTCTTTCTGGCAAAACTATTCTGGAAGCTTTGAATACAGATCTGGTTTGCGACGCCATCAATACTGCTATGCGTGAATTATTTTTGCAAATAGTATATGGTAGATCACAATCTGCATTTTCAGAAGGTGGATTGCCAATCGGTGCAGGTCTTGAAGATTTAGGAAAAGGACTGCGCAGTTCAATAGGTACAATGTACAGTACATTAGATAAGGGTCCACGTTATCTTGAGCTTACAGAAGGATATGTCATAAAAATGGCTCTTGATAGTGATGATCAGGTTATTGGTTATCAGTTCCTTAAAATCGGACCAATGCTGGAAATGATCAAAAAGGGTGTGGATGCCAACGAAGCATATCAAAAGAACATCGGCACATACGGCCGCTTTGACGATGCTGCCCGTTATATCGACCCTCGTCATGAATAAAAACATATCGTGAAAGGAGCAACCATCCATGGCACTTTTTGAAAGTTATGACCGTAGAATAGCACAGATCAACGCAGCACTGGCCGAATATGGCATCAGCTCTATTGAAGAAGCTAAATCCATATGTGAGGCTAAAGGCATTGATCCATATAAAATTTGTAAAGATATACAGCCTATCGCCTTTGAGAATGCAGCATGGGCCTATGTAGTAGGCGCTGCAATTGCAATAAAAAAAGGCTGCACAAAAGCTGCAGAGGCTGCAGAAGCTATAGGAATAGGTCTTCAGGCCTTTTGTATTCCTGGTTCTGTTGCTGATGATCGTAAAGTAGGTATTGGACACGGTAATCTTGCCGCTATGCTGCTTCGTGAAGAAACAAAATGTTTTGCTTTCCTGGCAGGACATGAGTCTTTTGCAGCCGCAGAGGGAGCAATAGGAATTGCTAAATCAGCCAATATTGTCCGTAGTGAACCATTGAGAGTTATTCTTAACGGTCTTGGCAAGGACGCAGCAATGATTATTTCTCGTATAAATGGCTTTACTTATGTTCAAACTCAGTTTGACTATGCTTCAGGTAAAGTTAATATCGTAAAAGAAACACCTTATTCAGAAGGTGATCGTGCAAAAGTTCGCTGTTATGGTGTTGACGATGTACGTGAAGGCGTTGCAGTTATGCATCTGGAAGGTGTTGATGTTTCAATCACCGGTAATTCAACTAATCCTACCCGCTTCCAGCATCCGACTGCAGGAACATATAAGAAAGAATGTCTGGAGCAAGGGAAAAAATATTTCTCTGTTGCTTCTGGTGGTGGTACAGGACGTACTTTACATCCTGATAACATGGCTGCCGGCCCTGCATCTTATGGTATGACAGATACTATGGGACGTATGCATTCTGACGCTCAGTTTGCAGGTTCTTCATCAGTTCCAGCACATGTTGAGATGATGGGCTTCCTCGGTATGGGTAATAATCCTATGGTTGGCGCATCTGTTGCTGTTGCTGTTGCAATAGAGCAGGCAGGCTGATTTAAACAATTATAGATACTAAAGAAGTATATAAAAAGGACTGTTATGAAAGAGATTAATCTCTTTCACGCAGTCCTTTTTTATTCAAAAAAATCAACTACAATTTTTTAGAGCAAGTTGCGGTAAATTCGAAAAAACTATTTGTCTTCATTGTTTTCTTGTATTTTTGATTCACTCAGAAATTCTATTATTTTTTCTGACATCAGAATCCGGTTTCTTGCTTCGACACTTAAATCGAGTGCCAGGCGGCGTAAAAACTCATGCATCTGATCATTTTCCAGATTTTCTGCTGTAATCCTATCCAGAACCTCTGCTGATGTTCTTACCAGATCATTTTTTTGTCCTGCAAGATAATGAGAATAAAGTTCCTCAGCCTGCTGAGCAGTGCGGCAATCAGATATAAGATGTTTTAAATCCTGCATTGATAAAACCTGTTTCAAAGTTGCTATCATTATGAGCAAAGATACATGTGTCTGCGAGTATTTTTTTGACTCAGCTCTTGGAATTAAACTATCTTTTATATAATTATTTATCATTGCCGGAGTGAGAAGCTTATCTTTGTCCTTCTTGGTAAAAAGACTAAGCTGCCGTTCTATATAAGTCTGCACCTGATCCATGTATAAACCTATATCAGGAAGCTTATCCCAGTCGGCCTGACTAAATCCCTGAACCTCACGAAGCCATTCCATTAATTCATTAGTCTTTTCCATTCTTTTTACCTCAATCAAGTCAGTTTATGTCTCAACCATAATAATCTTTTTTATCGCTTTTTCCAATTGTCTTCGCGGCAATGTCATAAGTCTACCACAAGTCAGACATTTAAGAGCAATATCTGCACCTGTTCTGGTCACTTGCCAAATAAATCCACCACAAGGATGCTTTTTCTTGAGCTGCAGCTGCTCTCCTACTTTAAAAGGATATAATTCAAATTGTGATGACATATAGACAAAGCCTCCTTTTACATACTTATATTCTACTGCAGATAACAGCCCTTGGATTGCCACCATAATCATTGTGCATTTCTATTTTATCCCAACCATTTTCATCTGCAAGTGTTCTTATATCATTAGCCTGATCATAACCATGCTCACAAATCATAAAACCTTCCGGAGCAAGAAACTTACCAGCTTCGGCAAATAAACGTCGATACAAATTTAATCCGTCCTTGCCCCCATCAAGCGCAAGGACAGGTTCATAAAGATAAACCTCTGCCTGAAGACGAGGGATTACATCAGCTTCAATATAAGGAGGATTTGCAGATATAAGATCGTATTTCTTTGCATCTGGTCTTGCCGGCCAAATATCAGTTATAAAAGTTTCTGTTCTTTCAGCAAGTCCGTAGCGATTAATATTTCTAACAGCAAATTCCATAGTTTCAGGACTGATATCGGCCAAATTAAGTTTTACATTAAAACCCTTTGCAATCAGTTCTAAAGCCAGTGTAATACCAATGCAACCACTACCTGTAAAGGTGTCAAGTAAAAAAACTTCTGCCGGCAGAAGATCACTTTTTTCAAGAACCTTTTCAATTAGTATTTCTGTATCAGCTCTGGGGATCAAAACACCTGTTCCCACATCAAACTCACGGCCAAAGAAATCTGCTTTACCTGTAATATAAGCAAAAGGCTCTCTTTTCAAGCGCCTGGTTAAGGCCTGCAGAAATTTTACTTTTTGAACATCGGAAAGAATGCTTTTGTTTTCGGTAATCAAACTGGACATATCATATTCCAAAATATCTCTCATCAAATATCTGAACTCAGAAAGAGGAAGATCTATATCTGCTTTTGTCATTTCATTTACAGCATATATTTTCAGATCTTCTATGGTAGCAATATTTTTCAATAATTCACCAGTTGTCTTTATCATCTTCTTTTGGCAAAACAGCTTTCATTGCGGTTATTGCAACTTCCAGCATACTGTCATCAGGATCGGCAGTAGTAAGTCGTTGCATCCACAAACCCGGAGCTGCAATAGCTCTTGTAAATTTATTATCAAAGCGTCCTGTAATGCGTATTATTTCATACGATATACCAGCTATTGCAGGTACCAAAGCAAATCTAATCAACATATTAAGCCAACGGTTTCTCCAACCTAAAAAAGCAAATACAATGATACTAACTATGATTACGGTAAACATAAAAGCTGTTCCACACCTAGGATGAAATCTACTAAATTTTCTGGTATTTTCAACAGTCAGTTCTTCTCTTGCTTCATAGCAGGCAATGGTTTTATGCTCAGCACCATGATACATCCATACTCTTTTTATATCCTTCATTTTTGAAGCCAGCACAAGGTAAGAAACAAAAATAGTAATTCTGATAACACCTTCAACCAAAGCAAGTGATAAAGTAGCACTTCTGGAGGTAAGGTCACTCTTAAAAACATACTCTCTAAGAAGATCTGTTAAAAGACCAGGCAAAAGGATGAAAAGAACTATACTGAAAAGTATTCCTAAAATTGCAGAAAAATAAAGCATCAAGTCACTATGCTTTTCTAAAAACATATCCAGTTTACTTTGCTTTTTTTCTACTTTAACACTTTCAACAGTATTTATTTTTTCACTCTGCTGATCAGCTTCTGTTTTTTCAGCTTCAGGTATATCTGCAGCAGATATACCTTCTACAGTTGCAGCAGCTGCTACAGATACTGCGGAAGGACTGCTTGGGGCAGTTTCTTCTTCCATACCCTCTTCCATATATTCAGCAGATTTCAATAAGGCTTTTGTACCTGAAACAAGCTGTCTGAATAATCTTACCGAACCTCGTACAAAAGGAATATTAGCAGAACCAGACCATTTATTAGCAGGAAGTTCTTCTACGACTATTTCTCCATTTGAACGTCTAACAGCCATAGCTTTTTTATCCGGACCTATCATCATTAAACCTTCAATCAGAGCCTGTCCACCTATGGTTGTTTTTTTGCATTCCGCTTCTTCTTTTTTTGTTTTAATTTTTTCCATAATTAATCAGGTATCAGCAAAATTATATCTCATATAATCAAACCGATAATCTACCTCCTGTTGACTCATAATATCAGATAATGCGATAAAGCATTATTTATTGCTCCTTATTATCTCATGAAATTCAATAAAGAAAAAGGAGGTTGGTTACTCCCAGCCTCCCTTCGATAGTAATTATTTCTGTTCCATTCTCTTTTTGAATTTATCAACACGTCCGCCTGTATCTATCAGTTTCTGCCTGCCTGTATAAAAAGGATGGCATTTTGAACAGATATCAACTGTCATACTTGTCTTAACCGATTTAGTTTCAAAAGTTTCGCCACAAGCACAACGTACAGCTGTTTTGACGTAATCAGGATGAATTCCACTTCTCATTTCTATCACCTCTCAAGAGTATAGCGCGTATCTTTGCCCATTGCCTTGACACGTATGCCATACCAGATTCCAATATGCTTAACAGATTTTATACTATTAGCATTTAGATGTCAACAATATTATCTATTATTACCATTATTATTTCCATTTGATGAATTATTGCCGTTTGCCTGTCCATTAGGACGAGTTCCTCTCATAGCTTCAAATACGCTCTTGTCATTAAAAGAAACATTTACAGAAGAAGTAAAATGTTCATTGTTTTGAGTTTTTAGCAGAAGATTAATGATCGTCTCAGTGACGGCAGCGGTGTCAAGCTGACTGAAAGCTTTTCTGATTGTCCAGACAGCATCAAGCTCTTTTTCTGTCATCAGTAATTCTTCACGCCTTGTGCCTGAACGGTTTATATCTATCGCAGGGAAGATTCGTTTTTCAGAAAGCTTGCGGTCAAGATATACTTCCATATTGCCTGTTCCCTTAAACTCTTCAAAAATTACTTCGTCCATTCTTGATCCGGTTTCAATCAATGAGGTAGCAATAATTGTCAGACTGCCGCCATTTTCAATATTTCTTGCCGCACCAAAAAATCTTTTGGGTCCATATAAAGCTCCGGGATCAAGCCCACCGGACAAAGTTCTTCCTGTTGGGTTAATAGTAAGATTATATGCTCTGGCTAACCTTGTCATACTATCAAGAAGTATTACTACATCTTGCTTTAACTCAACAAGCCTCATAGCTCTCTCCAAAACCAGCTCAGTTACTTTCACGTGATTTTCAGGAGTTTTGTCGAAAGTTGAATAAACAACTTCACCTTTAATAGACCTTTGCATATCCGTAACTTCTTCCGGTCTTTCATCAATCAAAAGCACGATAAGTTTTACATCTGGATTATTTATGCTGATTGCATTAGCTATTTTTTGGAGCAAAATTGTTTTACCTGCTTTAGGTGGCGAAACAATCATCCCTCTTTGACCTTTGCCTATGGGTGCAGACAGGTCAATTATTCTTGTGGAAAGTTCATTTCTTGCAGTTTCAAGCCTAAATCTATCATCAGGGTAAATAGGTGTCAGACGATCAAATTTAGGTCTGCGGATCATTTTTTCTGGAGGCATTCCATTTACTTCTTTTATATATAGCAAAGCCTGATATCGGTCTGATTCGCGCTGAAGCTTGCCAGGACCGGTTACATAGTCACCTGTTCTCAGATTAAAGCGTCTTATATATTGTGGTGGTACATATATGTCCTTGCTTCCCTGAAGATAATTATCTTTACGCAAAAAGCCATAGCCATCCGGCATAATTTCCAAAGTCCCGGCAACAAGTTCTCCCTGTTCTACAGCAGTACGCTTAGATCTATTATCATTTTGTTTTTTAATTTCATTGTTTAAAGGAGCATTGGTCTGAAGAGGTCTTCTTTGCTCTTTATTTCCCACCGATTCAGGCGGTGTCTGAACTTTTTCCGACTGCTCAGATTGACTTTTGACCTCAGTTGTTTCTTTCTTTACTTCGGAAGAAATATTATCAGAAATACCAGGTTTAGCACTCTCTATTGATGCAACAGATTCGTTTTCCTTAATTTCAGAACTTACGCCTGCCGGCGCAGAAATTTCGCCAGAAGCAACATTTTCTGTTTTTATAGTTTTTTCTTCAACTTTCGCTCTGCGTGTTCTTCCTCTTGAAGCTGTAGTTTTTTTGGCAGGTGCTTTTTGTGTCTCAGACTTAATTTCTGTTTCGCGGGTTTCAGCTTTGGCACTTTCATTTTCTACAGGTTTCTCCGGAGTTTTTTTGTCAGCAGTTTGTTGCTCTGGAGCCTTTTTGACTGCAGATTCTTTTTCTGTAGTCTGTTTTGTTGTTCTTCTACCTCTTGTTTTTCTGACAGAAGAGCTTGCAGGCTTACTATCTTTAGTCTCCACTTTTGCTTCGACTGTTTTAGATTGTTTATTCTCTGGTTCTTCAACAGAAGTTTTCTCGGCAGATGGTTTCTTGGTAGTGCGTCGCCTTGCAGGTAAGGAACCTTTTTTCGTTTCACTTACTTGTGCAACAGACTCGCTCTCCTTTTCAGAAGATGTTTTTTCAACATTACCTGAAATATTCTCTTTTGCCTCGGCTACAGTCTTTGCCTTTTCAGTTGTTTCAACTTTGACAGGCGTCTTTTTAACTGGCGCTTTTGATTTTGCTTTAACTGAGGGTTTAGAAGTTGAAGATTTAGCAGCTGAAGATTTAGCCGTCGATGTTTTAACAGTAGTAGTTTTTTTCTCTCTTACTGCTTTCTCTTTTTTTTCGGATTTTTGTTCAACTGGTGGCTTCTGCTCAACATTCTCTGATTTTTGTTCAGCATTTTGCAGAAAATTAATCAGCTCAGGCTTAGTCATTTTTCTGGCTTGGGTTAAAGTTAACAAACCGGATAATTCAGCAAGCACAACAAGATCAGCCTTGGTCTTGCCTGAAAGATTGGATAAAGGCATTCAATCACCTCGTATAGCCAAAATAATTGGCGAAATTTAATAGTATCAATAGTTTATGAAGCAATCCTTGAGAAACGCAAAAGAATCTGTCTAAGATGCAAATTCAGTCCGCAGACCTATTCATGGAGAACAGAGAATGTCAATAAAATGAAATTTCGTTCAAGAATCTGACTAAATTATATTGACAGAAATGGCTCACGTCAAGGAAAAGCTAAGCAAAATTGCAAAAAAAGTTACAAATCAGTGAAAAATGCTATTTTATTAAGGAGCTTATATTAAATTCTTAGGGTTTCTTCAACATCTATTTCCCAATTTGCTTGTTTTACAAACCCATATCTCTGAGCAACTTTGCAAAATCGATACAAAACTACATGTCTTTTATCTCCAATTTTGCTCTATAGTGATGCTTGATCTCGTTTAATTTTCCTACTATCTACATATTTGTTATTAAAAAGCTGTTGCAAATTATGCAACAGCTTTTTTAGATATTAACTACTATTTTTTCCTAAAGGTATTATTTGCAAAAATATTATCAGGCATCGCTCAAAGCAGCAAACTTATCCATCATCGCCAAAGCACGTCCTGTTCCTATTGCAACACAGGAAACAGCATCGTCAGCTACTACTACATCTATACCTATTTTGGCAGACAACATTCTATCTAAACCAAATAACAATGCTCCACCACCTGTGAGGACGATTCCTCTTTGACTGATATCAGCCATAAGCTCAGGGGGAGTGCGTTCAAGTACGGAATGAACTGCTTCAAAAATCTGGCTTACCGGTTCTTCCAAAGCTTCTAACATTTCTGTTGAGGAAACTGAAATAGTTGCTGGCAAACCTGTAATTAGATTTCTGCCGCGAACTTCCATTGTCAGTTCTTCTTCTCTGGGATACGCACAGCCGATATTTATTTTAAGTTCTTCCGCAGTGCGGTCACCTATCAAAATATTATGTTTGCGACGAACATGCTTAACAATCGCTTCGTCAAATCTGTCACCAGCTACTTTAAGAGAATAATCAACAACAGGTTGGCACAATGATATAACAGCTATATCCGTTGTTCCTCCTCCGATATCAACTATCATGCTTCCACAAGCTTTGGCAATATCTATACCAGCACCTATAGCAGCTGCAATTGGTTCTCTGATAAGGAAAACATCCTTTGCTCCTGCATGTTTACATGCATCTTCAACAGCCTTTTGTTCAACAGGAGTTATGACACTTGGAACACAAACTACTATTGTTGGTTTGAAATATTTTGCTCTAACTCCACGACATACACGTCCGATAAAAGCCTTTAACATAACCTCGGTAACTTTAAAATCTGATATGACACCATCTCTCAATGGTCTGATTGCATCTACAATACCTGGTGTCCTTCCAAGCATTAAACTTGCACTTTCACCAACGGCCAGAACTTTGCCCGTTTTTGAATTAATTGCAACCACCGAAGGTTCTCTGAGAACAACTCCTTTTCCTTTTACATATACAAGTACTGAAGCTGTGCCTAGGTCTATTCCGATATCCATCCCTAATCCCATGTGGTTTTCCTCTCCTGCGGTCTGATATATATCCGACTTATTAAAATTTATTAAACAGGTTATTTACCTATAATGTTCAATTGTTGCTCACGCCATACAATGATACAATATGTTGATAATATAATCAATAATTATAGTTGTCAAAAGTCCTTTACCTGGAGGTATCATTTAGTGCTTAAACTGCTAGCTTGCCTTTTTATGTTACTTGATCATATAGGATTTTATTTCGATAGTTTTCTGCCACCTTTTTTAGCATTGCTATTGCGAACATTCGGCAGACTTGCTTTTCCTATCTTTGCATGGCATGTCGCCAGAGGATATATACGAAGTCATAACATTTTTTTGTATTTTACAAGACTTGCTGTATTTGCAATAATCTCTGAATTGATTATAAGGTATTCAAATCAAATGGCAGGAGTAAATATTCCTGGAACAAATGTACTTGTAACTTTTGCCTTGTCTGTAGTTCTGATTGCAGGTTACCAGATAGCAAGATTTTCTTGGAAAGATGTCGTAGCCAGTTTACGTCCTATTGCTGCAGCAGATGGCACATTGCCGGTAAAAGGAGTTCCTGAAACATATAATGTCAGAATCAATCTAGGTGGAATAGAGCTCGATCCCAAGATAGGTTTACCTCTTGGAACCTTAGTAATGTTTATAGCTTTTTTAGCTGCAATATGGCTTCGTCCTGATTATGAAATCTACGGAATGATGACTGTTTTGCTTATTTACATCGCGATTGACAAACAGGATGAATCCAATTGGGAAAAAAGAATCTGGAAGTTTCTTATTCCTTTGAACATTATATTCATGGCCTATAGGATTATTTTTTATCCACAAATAACAGCATGGGCTATTCTTCAGTTGTTCTCATTACTTTCGATACCAATATGCATAAGGCATATTCGTGACAAAAAACCTCCTGTCTGGGCAAAATATGCATTCTATTTATTTTACCCTTTGCATATTTTTGCATTGGCTCTAATTTTTAGTCTTATCGGCTGATACTATGGTATTTGATGCTATTTGTGATAAAATAACCCTTATTTAAGCAAAAGAAGAAGGGGTTTTAGAAATGGCTTATTCTGTAAATATTGATCGCAAGTGGCAAAAGAAATGGGAAGATAACGGCTTGAACCGTTTTGACGAGAATAGTACAAAAGAAAAAATGTATGTTCTTGAAATGTTTTCTTACCCTTCCGGTGCCAATTTGCATGTCGGGCACTGGTATAATTACTCATTATCTGATTCATGGGCCAGAATGAAAAAGATGCAGGGATATGAGGTTTTTCAGCCAATGGGTTTTGATGCATTTGGTCTGCCGGCAGAAAACTATGCAATCAAAACCGGTATTCATCCTCAAGACAGCACATTGAATAATATAAAAACAATGGAAAAGCAGTTGCGCGAAATGGGTGGTCTTTTTGATTGGGAACATGAACTGGCTACCTGTATGCCTGATTATTATCGTTGGAATCAGTGGTTATTTCTCCAGTTGTATAAAAAAGGGCTTGCTTATCGCAAAAATGCACCTGTAAACTGGTGTCCCGATTGTCAGACTGTTCTTGCTAACGAGCAGGTTGAAGAAGGGGAATGTGAAAGATGTCATGCAGAGGTTACCAAAAAAAATCTGACCCAATGGTTCTTTAAAATCACAGATTACGCACAGGAGCTGCTTGATTGTTTGCCGGATCTGGACTGGCCGGAGAAAACAAAGAAAATCCAAACAAATTGGATTGGCAGATCAGAGGGCGCGGAAATTATCTTTGGAGCCCAAAAAAATGGACAAGCTTTGCTAGATGAAAATAAAAGCCAAGTTACTCTTCCGGTATTTACTACAAGAGCAGACACTTTAATGGGAGTAACCTATGTTGTTGTCGCTCCTGAAAGTGATCTTTGCGATCTTTTAACTACGGAAGATTGTAAAGCTCAAGTTTCTGAATATCAATCTCAGACCAGAAAAATAAGTGACATTGAGAGAATGTCTACTGTACGTGAAAAAACTGGTGTTTTTACAGGTTCATACGCAGTACATCCAATTACAGGCCAGGAGGTTCCGATCTGGGCATCGGATTATGTCATTGCCGGTTATGGAACAGGTATTGTAATGGCGGTTCCTGCGCATGATGAACGTGACTATGAGTTTGCGCAAAAATTTAATTTGCCAATAAAACGCGTCATCTCATCTTCTGATAACAGCGATGATGCTCTGCCTTTTACGGAAAAAGGAATTTTGGTAGACAGTGATCAGTTTACAGGTCTAAAGTCAGCGGATGCAATAAGTGAAATTGTTAAAACATTAAAGAGCAGTAGCAAAGGAAGCATGAAAATAAATTATCGTCTCAGAGACTGGCTTGTTTCAAGACAAAGATACTGGGGTACGCCTATTCCGATAGTATATTGCGATCACTGCGGTGTTGTTCCTGTTCCAGAAGATCAGCTGCCGGTAGAATTGCCATATAATGTGGAATTTACACCAGATGGTGAATCTCCATTAAAAAAATGCGCTGAGTTCATAAATACTAAATGTCCAACTTGCGGCAGGCAAGCCCAAAGAGATGCTGACACTTTGGATACTTTTGTGTGTTCATCATGGTATCAGTTCAGATATGTTGATAATAAAAATAATAAACAGGCTTTTTCCAGAGAAAAAGTAAACAATATGTGCCCTGTAGACAAATATATAGGTGGAGCAGAGCATGCCGCAATGCATTTACTATATTCACGTTTCATTACCAAAGCCCTGAGGGATATGGGATATCTTGATTTTGACGAGCCATTCAAATCTCTTGTTCATCAGGGAACAATATTAGGTGTAGACGGTCAAAAAATGTCTAAGTCACGTGGTAATACGATTTCTCCTGACGAATATATTGAAGATCATGGTTCCGATGTTTTCCGTATGTATCTCGGCTTTGGTTTTGCCTATACCGAGGGCGGACCATGGAGTGACGACGGTGTAAAGGCAATTGTCAAGTTTATTTCAAGGGTAGAGAAATTGATTGAAGAATTGTCTTCAGCATCACAGTCAGGTTTTGATTATGATAAAGATACTTTAGGGCAACAGGAAAAAGATCTTAACTATGCAAGACATTATGCGATTCGCGGAGTAACCACAGACGCTGAAAAATTCCAGTTCAATACTTCAATTTCCAGAATGATGGAATTGCTTAATGCGATCAACAAATACATGCAAGCTAATGATCTTAAAAACTCTTTAAGCTTTCTTAGGTCGGTTGCGATAGACCTGATCAAACTTATGTCACCTTTTGCGCCTCATTTTTGTGAGGAAATGTGGGAGAAACTTGGTCAGAATGAATCAGTTTTCCTAAGCACATGGCCAGTATTAGATGAAAAAGCACTTATAAAAGATACTATCGAAATTGCCGTTCAGATAAACGGGCAGGTAAAATTCCGAATAAATATCCCTAGCGATGCAGATCAGGATCAGGTTCGTGAGCTGGTGGAAAGCGACAGTAATTATGAAAGCTTTATGGCAGGCCGTAAAACCGTAAAATTCATCTACGTAAAAGGCCGCCTGGCTAATCTGGTTGCTAAATAGGACTTAAGCAAAATATGTTATATGCATTTTCCATTATAATCGGCTTAATAGCCGGTCTAATTATTACAAGGCGTCCCAAGGCATTGTTGCTGGAGCAGATAAATCTGCTCTGGCTACTGTTGCCGGCTGCAGTATTAGCAGCAGCACCTCAGATTATAATTTTATTAGACAGAGATATTCTCTGGCGTGATAATAACCAAATTCTCAAAGGTCTAATTAGTTCTTCACATATTATTTTTACATTGATTGTTCTGACTAATATTGTAACTGTAGTTATTAAAATATTTTCTACAATAAAATCAATCTTGATAAAGTACAAAACAAACAGAAAAATCGATCCGAAAGGCTCTTTTTTGAAAAACACTTTATCTTTTAGCAAAGACTACAAACTACTCGTAGTTTCTTTTTTATATGCAATTGCAATGGTTTTTCTTGCAGTAGGCATTGTTGCGCATGCTGCCGTTTTACTCAATAATCAGGGTCTTATGCCAATTAGCGAAAATTATCTTTTAGAAATTGATGATCCGGTAATTGAGCAGGGCATCAGAAATGATGCTCTATATTTCAAAAGGGTAATTACTGATGACACTATACTGCCAGAGCTTGGACAAACAATAAAATTGGATAAATTGACATTTCTTCTTCCCAGTGGCTTTTCATACATCAGTCCTGCCGAACTGATCATAGCCGTATCCTTATTCTTCACGGTGATTTTCTCAATGTTGTTTGAAAGCAGCAAGGTTCATGGAGGACTAGATGAAATCAAAATTTAGCAGAAAAGATGGCGTATACCTTAAGACGATCGATCCTATGATGCGTTTTTTCCCCTTCATTATGAAAAAACGAAATGAATCTGCAGTTTATTTCAGACAACAAATTGACATAACAAATTTACGTATCTGGCTTTCTGAAATTAATCATTTAAACTATGAGCCAATTCCCAAAAGTCAATCTTCAGAAAAAAAACCAGATAGATCAGCAGCTACATTTTTTCATGTAATAATGTCTGCTCTTGTTCAAACAATTAATGAAAGACCGCACCTTAACAGATTTGTTTGCGGACAGAGAATTTACCAGCGCAATAATATTTCCACAGCTTTTGTTATCAAAAGAGCTTTTAATGACGAAGCAAAAGAAGAGGTTGTTGTACTAAATTTTGATGCCAATCCTGGTTTAGCAAATTTATCCAAGGAAATACGTTTTGCAGTTCGAAACATTAGAAAAAAAGCTATGTCTAATGAGAAAAAAAGGCATGGTATTGTCAATTTATTCAATTATGTAATGAATATTCCAAGACCATTTATTCGCAGTGCAGTTCGTTTTCTGACCTGGCTTGATTATCACGGCTGGTTACCCATTTCCATTTGCAAGCTTGATCCGATGCATAGCAGTATCTTTATTTCTAATTTGGGCAGTCTACAAATTGATGCACCTTATCATCATCTTTATGAATGGGGTACAACTTCAATTTTCCTTACTATCGGAGCACCCTCAAAGCAAGCCGTCGTAACTGAAAACAATCAAATTGAAGTTCGCGAAGTAATTAATCTTGCATTCACTAT
>NZ_CDHP01000064.1:0-504 GCF_900002895.1 Ercella succinigenes
GACAGTGACTGCCACCCCGTTTAACAAGAGATTTGTTTATACAAAGATAAAACTACGTGGTCAATGCCACACTTATTTGTGCTTGAGGGGGGTTGGCGGCACATATAAAAATGCGGTCTTCCCTTGAGGAGACGCACTCACCTCCTCGTGCTCTGTAGTATGTCTGTCCGACCACTTAAATTATAACGCTCAAAGCCGACGATTCATATCGTTTTGTGCCTTGAGCGAAAGCGAAAGGAATGGTTAAAACTGAATCATAAGGCACATTTAATAAAGAAGTCATTCACCGAGTTAACGGCAACAGAAAAAAGCCGTTAGGAACGGACTAAGAAGAAAATAATGTTGAGCCTTACCTATACAGGAACCGGCTCATGAACCTTGACAACTACATAACCAAACTTTTTTGCCAGTCTCTGGAACTGTTCTTCCGGAGACAATATAACCATAGGATTTTTAAGAGATTCCTCATATAGCTCTTTTGAGAAAAGCTCTCCTCTGGAAAAG
>NZ_CDHP01000065.1:0-34357 GCF_900002895.1 Ercella succinigenes
GTGACCGTAGCGTTGTCGAATTTAGCTGGAAGAATTGTTTCTGAACGGTTTATTGTGGGTCGATTTTGTGCTAGACTCATGGTAACAGGCGGCCTTTCTTTGGATTTTGTTTTCTTTGCAGTTACATTTTACCAAAGATGCAGCCTGTTTTTATATGTAAAATTATTTTCACCCTATTCAATTGTCAAAGTACTACTAACTCTATGGTTTCCAGCTTTTTGAACTGGCTACCTGCCGATTACAGGTTTAAGTTTTAATTTGAAATCAAAATTAGTTAAAATAAATACACCGCCTGTAAAAAGCAGGCGGTGTGTCTTTTCCAGATAATTCAAATCTATACAAATCTTTTGAACAAAACATTATTTTCAGAATGAACATGCATATACATATCTGCAACTAATGTTTTCAATTTATCATAGACTATTTCATAAGTTGTGCAGGCATCGGCAGGGAGTCTAAAATGATCAGTAAGGTCAGTCAATTTGTGTAAAGCATCTCCGGCACCATCATGCTCTTTTTCCAACTCAGTAATAAGGTCTTTGCAATTTGAGGCATTTGCTTTCAGTTCTGGGAAAAGCAAAATTTCTTCTTTTACCAGATGACTTTCCAGTTCGGTTTTAAGATTGCCAAACAATTTATGAATTTCAAATAATTCTGGATGACTTTCTCCATGAACAAGTAAAATCTTAAACATAAGCTCTGAAAGCAAAGGTAATTCTGTTTTCAGGTAACTATGATGATCGGCTATGATTTTATCAATCAACTGATTGTTTGAAAAATCGGACAATTTAATTTTGCCTGAGTTAACGGATACCAGTTCTGCTTGTTCCATAGCTTTTTCTGCATCACTTATTAATTGATCTATTTTTTTTGTATCTCTTTCTATTGCTTCTTTGACTGTTCTGTTGCCTCCGCAGCAAAAATCAACTCCATAATCCATGTATACACTTACCAGCTCTGGATTATGTGTAACGCTTTCACCTATTGTTTGATATAAATTTAATTTATACATATTTGCCTCCTGCTTTATAATATTGTTCTGTTGTTTTCTGTCTTGATATTAACAGCATCCGGAAGTAAATAATGTGATTTGACTCACAACAATCAACTATTCTGATAGAATAATAACAAAAAATCATATGAGGTAAATAAGAGTGAAGAAGCCTAAATCAGCCAAAAAAATCCTTGTTGTAATAATAATAGTAGTTTTTGTTATAGTAACAGCAATTGCTGGCTACTATTTTTATGGTTTGTATAAAATCAATCAATTGTCCAAAATGACATTTGAGGAAATGATAAATTATACTACCGAAAACAAACCAGATGCCGTAATTTCAGTTGCTATTATAGATAAGGGAGAAATCACTTATAATGCTTATGGTGAAAATGGTATTAAGTTGGATATGGAAGAACGTTATTATGAAATAGGATCTATAAGCAAAACTTTTGCTACATCTTTGCTTGCTAAGGCGATAAGCGAAAACCGGCTTAATCTAGATGACAGTATTGAGATGTATTTGCACTTATCTCATAAAGATGATTATCCCCAAATAAAAAACTTGGTGACACATACTTCCGGCTATAAAGAGTATTATTTTGAAAAAGTGATGATATCAAATTATTTTAATAAAGAAAATCCTTTCAAAGGGATCACTGAAGAAATGGTAATAAAAAGACTGGAAAAAACAGATTTAGGCAATGCTGAATATTCGTTTAAATATTCTAATTTTGGTATGGCAACCTTGGGATTAATTCTTCAAAACATATACGATGAAGAATTCAAATCTTTGATGAATGATTATATATTATATGATTTGAAGCTTAGCGATACAGCTATTTCGGACAAATATGATCATGAAAACAAGTATTGGAAATGGTCAGATGATGATGCCTATATACCTGCGGGTGCAATAATATCCAATATCACTGATATGGCTGGTTATTTGCAAATACAAATGAATGAAGAGCCCGATTATATTTCCATGACTCACAATGCTTTAAGCCAAGTTGCCTATACCAATAGCATTCATGAAAAAATGGGCATACATGTTGATGCTGTCGCTATGGGCTGGATGATTGATAATAAAAACAATATTATCTGGCACAATGGTGGAACTACTAATTATAATTGTTATATTGGATTTGATAAAAACAAACAGACGGGGATTGTTATTTTATCAAATCTGTCACCTGATTATAGAATTCCAGCAACGGTTATGGGCATTGAACTACTTACATCTCTTGTCGATGAGTAGTAAATAGTTTTCTGACTGTAACAATTTAAAGCTAGAGGTGCTATGTTTGTCATGAAAAAAATTATAAATTTTTCTTCAGAGGGCTGCCTTACTTGCGGCAATA
The DNA here is from genome assembly GCF_900002895.1 of Ercella succinigenes. Classification (NCBI taxonomy): domain Bacteria; kingdom Bacillati; phylum Bacillota; class Clostridia; order Eubacteriales; family Oscillospiraceae; genus Ercella; species Ercella succinigenes. Next base: position 2,359 of record NZ_CDHP01000065.1, read on the forward strand.
GAATGTGTGCCAAAAAGGTTTCACTTTTTTCAAATTTGAACGAGAATCAATTACAGGATATAGTTGGCCTTATCGAGAGAAAACGTTATAAAAAAAGTGAGATCATCATGCGTACTGGTGATGACTACAATAAGCTATATATCGTTAATCATGGCAGTATAAAAGCTGTCACATACAGTGAAGAGGGCAAAGAACAAATCCTTTATATTTTGAATGATGGCGATAGTATAGGGGAGTTGTCTTTGCTGAAAAAAACAACTGCATCTTATGATATTGTAGCGCTTAAAGATTGTTATATATGTACAATTCCCAAACCAAAATTTGATGAGTTTATCAAGAATAATCCAGAAATTATTTTTTCTATCATGGAATCTGCATATGAAAAAATAAATTCTTTGGAGAAATTAGTTGCTGCTATTGCTTCGAATGATGCTGATACAAGACTTCGCTTTCTTATTAACCGTTTGATCGAACAAGCAGGCGAACAAACAGAGATTGGTGTTATAATTAAACTCCAGTTGACTCGTGAAGATATGGCTAATTTTGTTGGTGTTACGAGAGAAACGATCAGTCGCAAATTGACAGCACTATCTGCCGCTGGAGTCATAAAAATAATCAGCAGCAAGCAATTGCTTATTATTGATTCAAACTATTTTGATATCTGAGGATGAAGATTTCTGTGAAAGCATTGCTACCGGAACAATTGTTTTACCTTAATTAGCAGGAGGTTATGTATGAATTGGGATGAATTATTTCAAGCTGACAAAATGCCGTCACCAGAAAATATGAGAGAGTTTATCGGGGCGGCAAGACCTTTATGGGATGAATTGATTTTGCATATTGAGGAAACATATAAAGCAAAATCACAAATTGATTACAGTAATTGTTCTGCTCAGCCAGGCTGGAATATGAAATACAAAAAAAGCGGAAAATCTCTTTGTACTTTGTATCCAATGGATAATTATTTTATTGCCCTGATCGTAGTTGGCAAAAAGGAAGAAACTGAGGTTGAAGCGGCTATTGCTATGGGTGCTTTTAATGATTATGTAAAAAATCTTTATCAAAATACTCCTTTTTCCGCAATGGGCAGATGGTTGATGCTAGAAGTCAAAGACAAATCCGTTTTAAGTGATATAAAAACTCTTATCGGCATAAGAATGAGCAAAAATACGAGGTGAAAATGGATAAAATAAAAGCTGGCAGAAATAAAACTATAGATATTTCTTTGAGTGAAGGTAAGGATTATTTATCGCGCTGCATAAATAGTGAAAATATTTCAGCAGAGAAAGATCTAAGTTATTTCTTAAATAAAACAATCAATGGTGATTTGTTTAAGGTAGCAATGCAAATACCTAAAAAAAGTGTAGATCTGATAATTGCAGATCCACCATATAACTTGAATAAAGATTTTCATGGGAATACCTTTTCCAAAAAAAATTCTCTTGATTATGAGGCATATACTAGAGAATGGATCGATCTGGTTTTACCCTTGCTTAAAGATGACGGTTCTTTATATGTATGCTGTGATTGGGAATCTAGTTTAATTATCGGAAGCGTTCTTATGGAGAAGCTAAAGGTCAGAAACCGGATCACCTGGCAAAGAGAAAAAGGTCGTGGCGCTAAGACTAACTGGAAAAACGGACTTGAAGATATCTGGTATACTACCTTTTCAGATAAATACAAATTTAATCTTGATAATGTGAAAATCAGAAAAAAAGTTATCGCCCCGTATCGAATTGAAGGCAAGCCCAAAGATTGGCTTGAGACCGAAAAAGGAAATTTCAGAGATACTTGTCCGTCAAATTTCTGGGATGATATTACGATTCCTTTTTGGTCAATGCCTGAAAACACTGCTCATCCCACGCAAAAGCCTGAAAAATTACTGGCAAAAATTATTCTGGCAAGCTCAGATGAAGGAGATATTGTTTTTGATCCTTTCCTTGGTTCGGGAACAACCAGTGTTGTTGCCAAAAAGCTAGGCAGAAATTTTATAGGAATCGAAGCAAATCCCCTATATTGCATCTGGGCAGAAAAAAGACTGGAAATGGCAGAAACAGACTCGGAAATTCAAGGTTATGTTGATGGGGTATTCTGGCAAAGAAATACGCTTGATGAACAAAAAAAATAAGTTGTTAGGTAAAAGTTTTATAGGTTAATCGGGGGAGATGTTATGCTTACACTTTATTTTTCGGGAACAGGAAATAGCCAGTATATAGCTAGAAGATTTTCAGAACTAATGCAGTCTGAATGTCATTCAATTGAGGAAAATCTCGATTTTGAAAGTCTTATTTCTAATGAAAGTACCATCGCGGTCTGTTATCCGATATATGGCTCTTGTGTACCTGAAATCATGCGTGATTTTATCAAGCTGAGGAAGTCTTGTTTTACTGGCAAAAAGCTAATTATATTTTGCACTCAGCTATTGTTTTCCGGTGACGGAGCCAGAGTTTTTACCGAACTGTTGACTGATATTAATACTAATATAATTTATGCAGAACATTTTAATATGCCTAACAACATCAGCAATTTATTTATATTTCCTATGGCTAGTCAGAAGAAAATAAAAAAATATATCAAAAAGGCTGATTACAAACTGGAAATCATATGTAGAAACATTAGGAACGGAATTATCAAAAAAAGAGGTTTTAGTGTTTTTTCAAAATATCTTGGTCTGATTGCTCAAAGATTCTATTTCAGAAAATTCGAAACTAAAGCAAAAAAAGATGTAAGGATTAATAATGACTGTAATTTATGCAGCAGGTGTACAAGTATTTGCCCGACCGATAATCTAGAGCTAAAAAGCAATAGAATAATTCAAAAAGAAAAATGTACTCTTTGTTATAGATGTGTTAATATTTGCCCGCAAAAAGCAATTACCGTTTTCCTGCATGCAAAAGTTATCAAGCAATACAAAGGAATAACTGGTCAGATTAAATCTCCTGTTGGCAATAATTGAAAATCTTTCTGCTTCGTTGATTAGGAGCAAAAAGATTTTGAAATGACCTGCAATCCATCAGAAGCAGGGCTTCTGATGGGATTTATCGCAATTTGGCCTGGTCTTGCACTGATAACAGATTTCATTTGTCAATGTATTATCGTTAAAATAATTTTTCAGATTATCTAAGGTTGTTCTGGCTATATTTGCCAAAGCCTCTTGGGTAAGAAATGCCTGATGTGATGTAACTATTACATTGGGCATAGAAATAAGTCTTGCCAGTATGTCATCTTTGATTATGGTACTGGAAAAATCTTCGAAAAAAACTTCAGATTCTTCTTCATATACATCAAGTCCCGCAGCGCCTACTTTACCATCTTTGATAGCATCAATTAAAGCCAGACTGTCGATTAATGCTCCGCGTGATGTATTGATGATCACAACACCATCTTTGGCCTTTTCTAAAGCATGTTTATCAATTATATGATGAGTTTCTTTTGTTAGTGGGCAGTGCAGGGATACTATATCTGATCTGGCAATCAATTCTCCAAAAGAAACATACTCTATATCGGTATCTTTTGCCGGGAAAAGATCATATGCGAGAACTTTCATGCCAAATCCACGGCAGATATCTATAAAAATTCTACCTATTTTACCTGTACCAATAACACCGATTGTTTTGCCATGAAGGTCATAGCCTGTAAGACCATTTAGACTAAAATTAAATTCTCTTGTTCTGTTATAGGCACGATGAGTTTTTCTATTAAGAGTAAGCAGGAGGGCAAGTGCATGTTCTGCAACCGCATAAGGTGAATAAGCAGGAACATGAACTATATGGACTTTTTCAAATGCCGCACTAAAATCGACATTGTTATAGCCTGCACATCTTAATGCCAGTATGGAAATACCATATTCATGTAAAGCTTCAAGTACTGGTTTATCAATTGTGTCATTTACAAAGGCAACTACAGCATCTGCGCCTTGAGCAAGTGCCACAGTATCGGCATTAAGTTTATTTTCAAAATATTTGATCTTAAAATCATATCCTGAAAGTATGCTGTCAAAAGATTCACGATCATATGGTTTTGCATCGTATACAACTATTTTTCTCATAAGAGCCACCTCCTGCGATGTCATGCATTTAAGATAAATTATCAGCTTATCAGATTAGATTATAATCTAATAGCAAAAACATTTAGTTTGCTAAGTTACAGGTTGCAAAATTATTGTTTGTCAAAAGTCTACTGTGACTGACATTTACGTAGAAATTTGTTATTATGTAATGCGATGCATTGTTGAATAATTGAAAGTAATGAGGGATTAAATTGTCACTACATCAGGTAACAAAAACAGAAACTAAACGCCAGCAGGACTATTGCCGGCAGATAAGAGAATTGTCTGGTTCTCACGGACTTAAATCGCCTAAAGGCAATACATATTATATTATGACCTTCGGTTGTCAGCAAAACGAAAACGACAGCGAACGGATGGCTGGTTTATTGGAAAATATGGGCTATACATTGTCTTCTGGATACGAAGATGCTGATTTGGTTTTTTTGAATACATGCAGCGTTAGAGAAAATGCTGATGACAGGTTGTTCGGACATCTTGGCATCTTAAAAAACCTGCGCAGAGATAAACCACATATGCTGGTAGGTATTTGTGGTTGTATGATGACTCAGGATATACATGTTGATAAAATCAGAAAAAGTTATTCCTATGTAGATATGCTTTTTGGTCCTCAGGATATATATAGATTGCCGGAAATATTATGGCATCGTCTTACCGATAGCAGAAGGGTTTATGAAATTGGTTCAGATGATACTCTGGCAGAGGATATTCCGATCGTGCGTGCCAGGAAACATCGTGCACTTGTTTCCATAATGTATGGCTGCAATAATTTCTGTACATATTGCATCGTTCCATATACGCGTGGAAGAGAAAGAAGCAGACAAGCCGATCAGGTTATGCTAGAACTTAAAGAACTTGCAGCCGAGGGTTATAAAGAAGTTATGCTCTTAGGGCAAAATGTTAATTCCTATGGTCAGGATTTGAGAAAAACACAGCCAGATCAACCTGATTTTGCTAAATTAATAGAAATGGCAGCCCAGATTGAAGGATTAAAAAGAATCCGGTTTATGACTTCTCATCCTAAAGATATTTCAGATAAATTGCTTGAAATAATTGGTAAGTACGAAAATATAGAACCGCATCTGCATCTGCCTTTACAGTCCGGCAGCAATCGTATTTTGGCAAAAATGAATCGTCATTATACCAGAGAGCAGTATTTGTCAATTGTTGAAAAAGCTCGTCGTTTAAGGCCTGGAATTACTTTTTCTACAGATTTGATTGTCGGTTTTCCAGGAGAAACGGAAGAAGATTTTGCAGACACACTGGATATTATGGAAAAAGTAAAATTTGATAGTGCTTTTACCTTTATATACAGCCGTCGTACAGGTACACCTGCCGCCAAAATGGAGGAACAGATATCTGATGATGTGATCAAAGAACGTTTTTCCAGATTAACAAAACTGCAATATGAGCATAGTTTGCAGTCCAATAAAAAGCTGGAAGGACAAACTGTAGAGATTCTGTTAGAAGGACGTAGTGAAGGATCTGCGGATATTTTGAGCGGACGTACTGCAGATAACCGCTTGATTAATGTAAGTTATGATAAAGAGGCGTTGCCGCAGAATTATTTGGGTGATGATGGTACAGCAGACGGCAATAAGCTTGAAGGTATGTTGGCACTTGTCAGAATTACCAAGGCAAAAACCTTCTCATTGGAAGGAGAACTGGAGTCAGTACAAGCATGAGTTTAACTTATGAGACAGTAGATCGCAGCAAAATTACACCTATGATGAAACAATATCTCCAGCAAAAAGAGCAATGGCCTGATTGCCTGCTTTTTTTCCGGCTGGGTGATTTTTATGAGTTATTCCTTGACGATGCTGTCACTGCATCACGAGTACTGGAGCTTGCTTTGACAGGACGTGATTGCGGTTTGAATGAAAGAGCACCGATGTGCGGTGTGCCTTATCATGCGGCGGATAATTATATCAGCCGTTTGATTACAAGAGGTTATAAAGTAGCAATCTGCGAACAGGTGGAAGATCCTGCGCAGGCTAAAGGTATCGTAAAAAGAGAAGTAGTACGTGTTGTTACTCCCGGTACTGTAACTGATTCCTCTGCACTTGACGAAAAAAGTAATAATTATATAGTTTCTGTTTATCAGCTTGGGCAGTATTATGGCCTTGCCGCTTGTGATCTGACAACAGGCACCTTTGATGCAACACAAATTATTGTCGGACAGACTCAAGGCAAACTGGCTGATGAGCTTGCCAGATACAGACCAGCGGAAATTGTCTGCCAGCAGCATTTTTCTGATACAGATTTTTGCCGTAATTTTGTAAAGCAAAATAGTATAGCACTTAGCGTCTGCCCAGATGATTATTTTTCTCTGGAAACGGTAAAAACCCATCCGGCTCTTTTGCAGACTGACAATACACCTTCTGAAGCGATCTGGACACAGGCAGCTTCGGCTTTGCTGATGTATCTGCAAGAAACACAAAAAATGCAGATCAGTCATATCAGTCTGATAAGACCTTATGCCATACAGGATTATATGCAGCTTGATGCTATGGCAAGACGTAATCTTGAAATAACCGAAACATGGCGTGACAAGCAGCGTAAAGGCAGTCTGCTTTGGTCAATTGATAAAACAAGAACAAGTATGGGCAGCCGTCTTTTACGTCGCTGGCTGGAGCAGCCGTTAATAAACAGACATGATATTTTATGGCGTTTAAATGCTGTTGAGGAGCTTAAGTCAGCATTTATGCCAAGATCTGAACTGCGGGATATGCTGCAGGGTTTGTATGATCTTGAACGTCTTACAAGCAAAATCGCTTTGGCTACGGTAAATGCGAGAGATTTGTTGTCACTGTCTCAGACATTGGCAAAATTACCTGCTATTCTTGAACTTATAGACCAATGGCAGACTCAGTATTTAACAGAATTAAAAACAAAGCTTAATCCGATGGAACAGTTAAAGAAGATGCTTGAAGATGCTATTGATCCTGATGCTCCTTTATCATTGAAAGAGGGTCACTTAATCCGACCAGGATTTAATAGCGAGGTTGATAGACTTCGGACAGCTGCAGTTGATGGTAAAGACTGGATTATTAATCTTGAAGCTAAAGAAAGAGAGCAAACAGGTATAAAAAACCTCAAAATAAGATATAACCGAGTTTTTGGTTTTTATATTGAGGTTACAAAATCAAATCTTGATCAGGTGCCAGAGCATTATATAAGACGTCAGACTTTAACCAATGCAGAGCGTTATGTTACTACTGAGCTTAAAGACATGGAAGACACTATTCTTGGTGCCGAACAAAAATCAATTGCTCTTGAATATGATATCTTTTGCCAGATAAGGCAACAGGTTGCAGAGCAATTATCCTTGCTGCAGCAAAATGCCAGCGTGCTTGCTCAGCTTGATGTTTTATCGGCATTGGCTGAGCTTGCTGATCGTGGTCAGTATTGCCGACCTGAAATATGCCTGGAAGACGAGTTGGAAATTGTTCAGGGAAGACATCCAGTTGTAGAGAAAACTCTTGATTGCGGGCAGTTTGTACCTAATGATACTTTACTTAATCTGTCCGAGCGTAGAGTTATGATTCTTACAGGCCCCAATATGGCTGGTAAATCAACATATATGCGTCAGGTAGCCTTGATTGTTCTAATGGCTCAGATTGGTAGTTTTGTGCCTGCAGACTCAGCCAAAATAGGGCTTGTAGACAGGATTTTTACCAGAGTGGGGGCTTCTGATGATCTGGCTGGTGGACAGTCAACCTTTATGGTTGAAATGAGTGAAGTTGCACAGATAATGAATCATGCAAGCTCACGAAGTCTGCTTATTCTTGATGAAATCGGACGTGGAACCAGTACATATGATGGTTTGTCTATTGCCTGGGCAGTTATTGAGCAAGTTGCAGATCGTAACCTTTTAGGTTGTCGAACATTATTTGCCACACATTATCATGAACTTACCGATTTGGAAGGTATGCTGCCTGGTGTGTTTAACAGTCATGTAGCTGTTGATGAACAAAATGGGGAAATTGTCTTTTTGCATCAGATCAGGAGCGGCGGTTCTGATCAGAGCTATGGTATAGAAGTTGCCAGATTGGCAGGTGTACCTCAAGAGGTAGTACAACGTGCCTGGGACATTTTGCATCAGCTTGAACAAGAACATGGTGGCAAACAACGTATAAAGATCAAAAAAATGGCAAAACCGATGGAAGGACAGATTGATCTTTTCACCTCGTCAATGGCAATACGTCAGGTTGACGATATTTTAGACCGTCTAAAAACAGTCGATATTCAACAGCTTACGCCTCTTGATGCGCTTAATATGCTCTATGAGCTGCAACAATTGGCGCAAAAAAGCGGAAGGAAACAGCAATGAGTACAATACATCTTCTTGATAATTTTACAGCAAACAGTATTGCTGCTGGTGAAGTAGTAGAAAGACCAAGTTCAGTAGTTAAAGAATTAGTCGAAAATTCTCTAGATGCAGGAGCATCTGTTATAACTGTGGAGATTAAACAAGGTGGTATAAGACTGATAAGAGTTACTGATAACGGAGTCGGTTTGGATGACGAAGATGCGCGTCTGGCTTTTAAAAGACATGCAACAAGTAAAATAACAAAAATTGATGATTTACAGGAATTACATACTATGGGATTTCGCGGAGAAGCCTTGGCAAGTATCTCTGCAGTATCTGAAGTAACTCTGGAAACAAGGCAGCCAGGAGCAGAGCAGGGAATACAGCTAAAGCTGGTTGCCGGAGATATAGTTCAAGAAACTGTCAGCGGTTGTCCTGTTGGTACAACTATCCAAATTGAAAATCTGTTCTTTAATACACCTGCACGTTATAAATTCCTTAAACGAGATCAGACAGAAGCTTCCTATGTGACAGATCTGATCGAAAGATTGTCTCTTGCCAGACCAGATATATCATTTCGTCTTATAAATCAGGAGCAGGAGATTTTACATACACCAGGTAATGATGATCTGATGAGCAGTATTTTTTCCGTATATGGCAAATCAACTGCTCAGTCCTGCCTGCCGGTAAGCTTTGAAGAATCTCCTGTAAGTATAAACGGCTTTGTAACTGCACCTGATGTATCAAGACATAATCGCAACAGACAAAATGTTTTTGTAAATGGCAGACTGATCAAATCACGTATGATTACTGCAGCAATTGATGAAGCCTGTCATACATGGTTTATGAAAAGCCGTTACCCGGCAGTAGTTCTAAAAATCACTCTGCCAGTTCCTCTGGTAGATGTAAATGTTCATCCTCAAAAAATGGAAGTGCGATTCTGGGATGAAAAAAAGATCTTTCATTGTATTTTTCACGCAATCAAACAAGCTCTGATAAATGGCAGTGGTATAGCCGGTGAAGAAGAAAATAAAACTGTTGATACAAATGCTAGTGAGATCAAAAGCAGTATAAGCAGCAGCGAAGAAAATAAAATAGTGCAGGAACATAGTCAGGATAAAGAGAACGAGCAATACTCTCAAATTGAACTTAGTACAGATGAGCCACAAATGCCAAGGCATGAGCAAGTTTATAATAAATCATATGAACAAGCTTCGCAGCAACTGTCAGATCAGGATCGTACGCTAAAATCAGATCAGGAAAAGATTTCAGAGTATGATCAGGATAATGCGTCAAAATCAGATCAGGAAAACAACGAACGTATAGATACTATAATGAGGGCAAGAATAATCGGACAGGCATTCATGACATATCTGATATTAGAATGTGATAATGAGCTTTATCTTGTCGATCAGCATGCAGCTCATGAGCGTATTCTTTATGAAAAGCTAGTCAACCGCAATAAAGAACGAATCAAAAATAATGATAGACAGCCTTTACTAGTTCCCGAAAAAATCCAGGTAACCAGATCAGAGAAACAAAAACTGCTGGATGTCTGTGAAGAAATATTGAATTTAGGCTTTGAGTTTGATGATTTCGGCCCAGAAACCTTGCTATTAAGAAGTGTACCGGCTCAGACAGGCGATCTGATAAAGCCCGGAGCAGCCTTCCGTATCATTATTGATTCGCTGGTAGATAATAATCTCACCAGCCCAGATAGCCTCAATCGTATTTATGAAAACATTGCCTGCAAAGCAGCAGTAAAAGCTCATGACCTATTGCATGAAAGTGAAATGGAAAGACTTTTGAAAGATCTTCAGCAATTGGAAAATCCATACCACTGTCCTCATGGAAGACCTGTCATTGTTAAAATGTCCAAATATGAACTAGAAAAGAAATTCAAAAGGATAGTATAGAATGAATTCAGAAAATAAGGTAATAGTAATTTGTGGTCCAACAGCAAGTGGCAAAACAGCTCTTTCTCTTCAATTAGCTTGTTCTGATTGTTTTAGCCCCAAAGCCGAAATTGTATCAGCTGATTCAATGCAGATTTATAGAGGCTTCGATATTGGTACGGCAAAAGTAAGTTCTGAGGAAAGATCATTGGTAAAACATCATATGATCGACATTTGTGATCCTTCTGAGTATTTCAGTGTTGCACAGTACAAAAAACTTGCAACGGAAATTATTCATGATATTCAAAAAAGAGGAAAACAAGCAATTATTTGCGGTGGAACAGGTCAGTATTTAAGTGCTTTAATAGATGGACTTGAATTTATAGATGTTCCTGTTGATACAGCTTTGAGGGAAAATTTAAATTCTCGAGCTGATCAAATAGGTATGACAAAAATGTTGGCTGAACTGGCAAAGATGGATCCACAGACAGCTGAAAGACTAGCGCCGGCAGATAGAAAACGAATTATAAGAGCTCATGAAGTGATTGCTGCCACAGGATTAACACCAACGGAAATAAACAGAAGATCTCGCTTAAAGGGACCTGATTTTGTTTTCAAAAGTTTTTGCCTTGCACCTGACAGGAAACTTCTGTATGAAAGAATTAATACCAGAGTTATCGAAATGTTTGAAGACGGCTGGATCGAAGAAACAAAAAATTTGCTTAAACAGGGATTGTCCCATGATGCAACTTCGTTGCAGGCAATTGGTTATAGACAAATAATTGAATATTTGCAAGGCCTCAAAACAAAGGAAGATATAATTGCTGAAATTCAACAGGCAACAAGAAGATATGCCAAAAGACAGTTAACTTGGTTTAGAAGAATGGAAGGTCTTAAATGGCTGGAATCGCCAAATTTAAAAGAAATATTAAACTGATTTGTGGTAAAGCAATCAAAAAGTTGATTTTTTTCGCACAAATAACATAATACATATTGATTTAAACGATAAAACTGTTAAAGTTTTAATTACTGTTTTATTTTGTTTGATTACATCAGTTGGAATTGATGGTTAAGTAGTAAAGTATCATCTTTGTGCTTATAATATGGAAGGAATTAAAATCCGGTAAATGAAAAAGTATGTTTTGAAATTCTATGCAATTGGACTTTTTATTTCTTTTATAATAGTCATTGGATTATTTATCACCTTTCGACTTTTGGATACTTTTGTAACAGATGAAATTCAGAGACATTTATTAACCCAAAGTGCCTATATTTCTAAAAGCATAAATTCCGAATTACATATCAAAGCAAAAACTGTAGATAATGTAGCTCACTATATTGAATCTGGCGACAATCTTTTTGATGAAGATATGCATTTTAATTATTTCGAAGAAGCCAGACTATTGAACTATTTAAAAGAAATTCTTTCTAATGACGAAGAATTATCATCATTATATTTGGGCTCTGTAAATAATAAAATGATAAATGCCAGCGGGTGGATTCCACCTGCTGATTTTGATTTAAGAACCAGACCTTGGTATATAAAAGCTAAAAATGAAAACGAATTAATTTTTACAGATATCTATATAAATGCTTCAAATGATAAGTATATTATAACGATCGCCAAACCGGTTTATAATCAGGAATCTGATTTGTTGGGGGTAGTAGGTGCTGATCTGTCTTTAGATACAATAATTGGCATGATAACTAATCATAATGATAATTTCAGTCAGGTTTTCCTTGTCGATTCAAATCAAACCATCATCGAACATTCCGGTTTTTTAGAAGCAAAGCAGATCGATTTAAAAGATGTATCAAGCGAATTTTCCATGGCTTTCAATAATCTGGAAGATAAAATTATTCCTACCAGCATTAATGGTGAGCAAGGTTATGGCTATTTATCGAAAATAGAAGGAACAAATATAATACTAGGAGTATTTATACCTCAAACAGCATATACAACTTATAAAACACAGTGGAATTTGGGTTTAGCAATTGCAATCGCTTTGTTGGCCGCTATGTTTCTTTTGATGCTTAGATTACAAAAGAATTTAGTAATAGAACCTGCTATTAATTTAGAGATGGAAATAAAAAACATATCATTAGTTGATAATTTAAAGTATCGTTTGCCGGAAAAAGAAAATGATCCGTTTGTAGAAAACAGGCGGTCTATAAATACTGTTTTAAGTCAGGCAGAAGATTATTTTTACCAGCTGAAATATAATCAAGAAAAACTAAAAGATTCAAATGAAGAGCTGGTAGCAACTTTGGAACAATTGAAAGCATATGAACAAGAACTTAAACAACAGCAAAAAATATTGCTGGATACGAATAAACAGTTAAAAAGAAGCGAAAAGAGAAATAATGCAATTTTAAACGTATTGCCAGATCTTTTGTTCGTCTATGATTCAAAGGGGAATTTTCTGGATTGTCAAACAAATCATAATGACCAGTTGATTTTTGCCAAAGAAGAGTTCATTGGCAAAAACATTGTTGATATATTACCAAAAGATATTGCTGATGCTGCAATAAAGTGTATTAAAGAAGCCTTGTCTTCAGAAAAAATCGCAAGTTTTGAATACACACTAATGATAAATAATCAGCAAAAATATTTTGAGACCAGAATGGTTTGCAGCGATGATAATCAGGTTTTAGCAATTGTTCGCGATATAACTCTTGAAAAAATTGATAAAGAAAGAATTCTAGAACTAAGCTACAAGGATCATCTAACCGGCCTATATAATCGCAGATATTTTGAAGAAGAACTTTTAAAAATGAACAAACAAGAATTCTTGCCAATGGCATTTATTATGATTGATGTTAACGGATTAAAATTAACAAATGATGCATTTGGCCATCTCTTAGGCGATGAACTTCTAAAAAAAGTCACAGCAAATATTAAGACGTGTTGCTCTGAAGATGGGTTTGCCGCAAGAATTGGTGGCGATGAGTTCATCATAGTTTGTCCAAATTGTAATGAAGCTCAAGCTGAAGAGATTGACGATAAACTTCATCAGAAAATCAATAAAGACAAACTGGAGAATATAGTTATTTCAATTTCATCTGGCTGGGAAATTAGAAACTCCTTAAAGCAAACATTTAGAGAAATTTATACAAAAGCCGAAAATCATATGTTCAGAAAAAAAATTGTCGATAGCCAAAGCATGAGAAACAAAACCATACAAGTAATTATGCAAACATTAAACGAAAAAAATGAACGAGAAAAAATACATTCTGTTCAAGTTAGTGAATGGTCAAGAAAAATTGGAGAAGCGATGTCATTAAACTCGCAAATAATAAAAGAAATTGAAACGGCCGGACTCGTTCACGATATTGGCAAAATTTCCGTTAGAGAAGATGTTTTGAACAAGCCTGGAAAATTAACAATAGAAGAGTATAATGAAATAAAAAAACACTCGGAAAGCGGTTATCAGATACTAAAATCTGTTGACGCATATTCTTCTCTTGCAGAATATGTTTTGGCACATCATGAGAGATATGACGGCAAAGGATACCCAAGAGGTTTAAAAGGGGAAGATATACCCCTGATTGCCAGAATTATCTGTGTCGCAGATGCATTTGAAGCAATGATTTCTGATCGACCATATAGAAAAGGCATGACCTTAGAAATAGCTTTGGAAGAAATAAAAAGATGTTCAGGGACACAATTTGATCCGGAAATAGCTAAAATATTTATCAGTTTATTTGAGTAAAAGACAAAAAGGATTTTGAAATGTTAAATAAACAAGACATCTACGATTTGCTAAATCAAAATAATTTCAATTATGAAGTTTATGATCATACTCCTGCCTATACCATTGAAGAAATGGAGGCTCTTAATCTTCCATATAACGATGAAATTGTAAAGAATCTATTTTTACGCGACGATAAAAAGAAAAATTTTTATCTGATTGTAATGTCAGGACATAAATCACTTAATTTAAAAACAATGGCGGAAAAAATTCCCAGCAGAAAACTAAGCTTTGCTAATGAAAATGAACTTTGGGAATATTTGATGCTGAAAAAAGGTCATGTAACACCATTAGGTATTTTAAATAACAAACAAAAAAATGTAATAGTTGTTTTTGATAAAAACCTGAAAAATCAGCGAATAGGAATTCATCCAATAGAAAATAATGCGACAATATTTATTGATGTTAAAGATGTAATAAGATTAATAGAAAATCATGGGAATGTTGTTTTAATGACCTCTTTTGAATAAAGTGTGATTAAAGGGAATTTGAAAACGAGGTACCGTATATTGAAATTAAAGATTATTAATGATAATTTTGCCATATGCAAATTGGAAAACTTATCGAAAATAGATTTAACAGATGATATCTATTTTATTGGCAAAACTGATGAGGAAATATCACTGGTATGCAGTATAGACCGTATTCCAGCAAATACAATAGAAGTTGATAAAACATGGAAAGCTTTTAGGATTGAAGGCATACTCGATTTTTCGTTAATCGGTATTTTGTCTAAAATTTCTAAGATACTTGCTGATAAAAAAATAGGTATTTTTGCAATATCAACATTCAATACTGATTATATATTGACGAAATCAGAAAATTTTGAATATGCAATTAATGAATTAAAAGATGCAGGATATGAAATAATATAGTAAGCTTAGTAAAGAAAAAATTATTAATTATGAGGTTAGCAAATTGAGTTTAGAGACAGAAAGATTAATATTACGTCCTTGGACAGAAGATGATGCTGATAGCCTTTTCACTTATGCTAAGGATCCGCTAATAGGCCCTATAGCAGGTTGGCCGGTGCATACAAGTGTAGATAATAGTCTTGAAATCATAAAAACTATATTGTCTGCAAGTGAAACTTATGCCGTGTGTTTGAAGAAGGACAACAAAGCAATTGGCAGTATAGGCTTGCTGATTGGCGAAAAAAGCAATATAAATATTTCTGATAATGAAGCTGAAATAGGTTACTGGATAGGTGTTCCATTTTGGGGGAAAGGCATAATTCCAGAAGCTGTAAGAGAACTTATGAGATATGCATTTGTTGATTTAGGAATGATACAATTGTGGTGTGGATATTTTGATGGAAATGAAAAATCCAAAAGAGTTCAAGAAAAGTGTGGTTTTCAGTATCATCATTCTGACAAAAATATTAAGTGGGAATTAATGAATGATATCCGTACTGAACATATCACTGTTATTACCAGATCTCAATGGGAAAAGCAAAACACTGATATTTAGGTTTAATGCTTATGAAAGAAAATCTTATAGCTCCATGTGGTATGAACTGCAGCTTATGTATCGCTTATCAGTTCAAAGAGAATGATTTAAACAAGAAAGGCTTCCACAAAACATATTGTGCAGGCTGTATTCCCAGAGGCAAAAATTGTACTCATATGGCAGACCGGTGTCAGATACTGGGAGAAGGCAAAATCAGATTCTGCTTTGAGTGTAAAAATTATCCCTGTAAACGGTTAAAAGTTCTGGATAAACGCTATCGGACAAAATATCATATGAGCATGATCGAAAATCTTAACTATATTAAAGAAAACGGAACAGAAAATTTTCTGAACAAAGAAAAAGAGAAATGGAGCTGCCCAAAGTGTGGCAGTGCAGTTTGTTGTCATAACGGACTATGTATGAAGTGTGATATCAACATCCTGATTAGCAATAAAAAATATCGCTGGAATGAGCAGGGGAGTCGAGACGAATAATTTAAATTTAAATAAAATTCATAATTGCCTCGTTTACAGCTTCCGGATTATCCAGGTTTGTACCGTGATGTGCATTTTTTATGGTTTTTAGAACAGAATTTTTTATGAGCTTATGCATATAAGGTTGGTGTTTATTTGTCAATGTATCATGATCTCCTATTAAAAGCAAAGTGGGACATTCTACCTTATGCAGATCATTTTTGCTTTCCATTCTTGTCACAGAATTCCAAATACGAATCCAGTTATCTTTAGTAAGCATAGAAAATGCTTCTACCACATAGTTATAAATTTCAGGAGTTATTTTTGAAAGCATTTTTGCCTGGAGCTTACCATTTAGCTTCATAGAAATCAGCTTATTACTGAAGCGGTTAACCGGGACAAATATTTTTTCATATAGATTAAGGGTGTTACTGCAGGGAGTACCAATTAAAATAAGAGATTTTACACGATCAGGGTATTTAATTGCTGTCTGAAGAGAAATATGTCCACCCATTGAAAGTCCACACAAAATAGCTTTTTCAATACTTAAATGATCCATTAGTGCAATGAGATCAGAACAAAAATCTTCAGAATCAACGGCACCTTCCGGTAAACTTGAATAACCATGTCCTCGTACATCCCATGTAACGACTTTGAATTTTTCTTTAAAAAACTCGACCTGTTTTTCCCACTGGATATGATTCCAAGACGCTCCATGAGTAAATATAATTGGGAATCCTTCACCTTTTACTTCATAATATATTTTAGTCTTATTAATTACTAATTCTGACAAAAAAATCACATCCTTACTTAATAGTTTTGCTGAAAATTTGATCAATATAAAAGTTTTGCAATTCTTGTAAAGCTTTCACTATGTATTCAAAAAAATGGTCTTCAATTTCAATGTTTGTTTCAGGAACAAAAGTGTTTTTTATTAATTTTTCCAAAATTTCAATTTTTTCATTTATACTGATTTTTTGAATTGTATAATTATCGTAAGAAAAGATAGCAATTAATAGCATATTTACAGTGTGAGCTTGAATTTCGACCGTCATATCCTCTTTTATCAAATTATTTTCCCTATACATTTGCAAACTGTTCAGAAGACTCTGGAATTTGGCTTTCTGAGATTGTGAAGTGTTTTTGCTATCTAAAAAACGACCTAAAAGCTTATTATCTTTTGTAAATAAAGCTACAATAAGTTCTCGGTCACAACAAGTTTTATATATTAAGGATATCAATCTATCAAAACTAACTAAATCTTTATTATTTTTTACTTCTGTTATTATTTGACTTAAAATCTCTACTGATATTTTATAAAAAAGTGCATGAAACAGCTCGTCCTTACTTTTCCAATGCAAATAAATTGTACCTTTGCCTAATTTAGCAGCAGCCGCAATTTCATCTATCGTACTTTTTGAATAACCATATCTTAATAAGATAGACTCTGATATTTCAAGAATATCAAGAGTCCTTTTTTGATATGTAGTTAAATCTAATTTATCAAAAGGATTCATCATCAAAATCTCTCTCTTATAATTCTTCTATAGTTATAAAACTGTTTTTTAATGACTGTATTTGTAATGTAGTCATTATGTAGTTAAATTTTAATTGTGTCAAGTTTTTTTCCAAACAAAATAACTGACTGTTTTTGTCTTTTTATACATTGAATACATAATTACACCATAGTATTATATAAATGTGATTGACAGTCATATTTATAATTTTGAGATAAAATTTATTGGTAAGCAATCAGGAGACATTTTATGACCGCTAAGCAAAAAGAAAAAAGTGCTGCAACCAAGAAAAGAATTATGGATAGTGCCGAGGAACTGTTCTGCCAAAAAGGTTTTGAAAAGACTCCTGTTTGGGAAATAGTTCAATCTGCGGGAGTGGCTCAGGGAACATTTTATCTCTATTTTGAGACAAAAGAAGATGTATTAAAGGAAATTGCTGAGAGGACTTTTACCGATTTTAATTTGTATATCGATAGACTGGATACGGAAAACCCTACTCTTGAAGATATAGATAAAATTATAGATCCCTTGATTGTATTTATAAAAAAAAATCCGAATATTATGAAACTTTTTCATGATGCAAACATAATGAGGACACTTGAATTCAAAGAAGATTTCGCACATTTATGGTTTTCCATGAATACTATTGAAAAATGGTTGGAAAAAGCAGCTGCAAAAGGGATTATTAAACCGAAACCACCAAAGTTATATGCAGGAATTCTTTTTCAACTTACCCATGAAATTTTAGAAAAAGCAATTTTATATGATTTTCCAGATAATGTTGATGCTGTGAAAGAAGAGGTTAAGCAAATTATTAAGGATATATTAACCTAGATTTAATAGTGTATTCAGTTTTTCAATTATATGATTGCAGTTGATTTAGCAAATTATGCTAAGCAAACTTAAGGGATTATTTTCCTTAAGCATATTTGCTTTGCGTTAAAACAAGTGGAGGTAAGATTGTGTTCAAAAAAATATCTGAAGTAATAATTAAAAAATATAAACTGATTTTACTCATAAGCACCATAATTTTTATTTTTTCAATATTAATGGCTATGAAAGTTGGTATGGATTCCAGCATGGAAGGTATGTTGCCTGAAGATAGCAAAAGTCTACAGGCAAGTAGTGAATTTGAGGAATATTTCGAATCACAAGATAATGTTTTATTGGTAGTGCAAGGCGAGGAAAAAGAATGCGAAGATTTCTTGCAGGAAATAGAAAAAGAATTAAAAACCAAAGACATTATTAGCAGTATTTTGTATAAAGTAGATATGTCTGAAATCGAAGAATATCTTCATTTATATATAGACAAAAATTATTATAAAGAATTAGATACAGAAATAAATAATCAAAACAGTTCTTTGTCAAAGCTATTGGCAAAAAAAGATTTTATAAGTTTGTCAGAATTGTTTTTGCAAAGATTTGAGCAATTACCGGAAATGAAAAAAGAGGATTTTTTGAATGGGTTTGCCAAACTTATTGTTTTACCTGCGGAGCTTTCAGAAAAAGAGATGGAGCAATTGTTTTCTGTAATGCTTTTTGGTTATGTTGAGTCTGAAAAAGATAATACAGGCTATATAGTATCAGAAACCGGAGATACATATCTGATGATTATTAAGCCTAATATAAATTCAGATGACTATGTAAAAGACAGGGATTTGTTTTTTAACATACTGGAAGATAGTATTTTACAGGTGAAAGATCAGAGTATGTATGCGCTGAATGTAGGTTATACGGGCGGTGCTTTTGTACAAGATTACGAAGCAGATAAAACTATGTTTGATGGTTTTTTATCTACTGCTTCAATCACATTTATTTTAATAATTGCATTTATAGTATTGTCTTTTAGAAGATTAATTCTACCTTTATCGGCAGGATATCCACTATTACTGGGAGCAGCCTTATCCACAGCTTTTGCATGGTTGGTATACCAGAATCTAAATATGTTCTCAATAAGTTTTGCTATCTTGTTGCTAGGACTAGGCATAGATTTTGGGGTACATATAATATCAAGATATCTGGAGGAAAGGGAAGGAGGGCTTGATGTTTCATCTGCAGTATCTACAACCGTTAGAAAAACCAGTTCGGGCATATTCGTAGCAGCCATAACTACTGCAATAGTCTTCTTTACTTTTCTGACAGCAAAGTTTACTGCATTTACACAAATGGGAGTGATATCCGGTGCAGGAATAATTCTTTTATGTATAACAATGATATTCATTATGCCTTCAATTATTTTGCTTTTTGATTTGAAAAACAGTTCAAAAAAACAAATAAAAAGTTCATGTTATCAATTCTTAAAGCCTGTTGCCAAAATTATTGAAAAAAAACCTCTGATAATT
Organism: Ercella succinigenes; assembly: GCF_900002895.1. NCBI lineage: Bacteria > Bacillati > Bacillota > Clostridia > Eubacteriales > Oscillospiraceae > Ercella > Ercella succinigenes. The sequence goes on from NZ_CDHP01000065.1 coordinate 22,165, forward strand.
ATTGTCTTATTTATAGTTGCTGCTATTTTTTTAGCAGGTAATGTTCTAAATACAAAAATTAAAACAGACATATCCGAAATATATCCCAAAGACATGGAATGTTTATACTGGCTTGACATTGTAGAAGAAGAATTTGAATTCAACCCTACTACGCTTGTCTTTATGGTAGACAATATTGATGAGTTGGAAAAGGTATCTCAACAATTAAGTAGTAGAGATGATATCAGACAGTTAGATTCAATTCTAAATTATATGCCCGAAGATCAGGATTATAAAATTTCTGTTCTGCAAAAATTTAATAATGCACTTAGACAAAAGCCTCAAGAAAATGAAGCTGATTCTAAAGCACAAATGGTTTATGCTTTGAATGGCTTAATTGAAACACTTGCGGAAAAAGGAATTGATGAATCCGTAGAAGGCTATGAATTGATGAAAAAAACAATAACAGAAATTATGACTACTGAAAGCAAAGAAAATATCGGGGCTTTCGGTGAAATAGATATTGAAAAACTTTTTTTGGACGAAGAAAAACTCACTTATGATAAATTGCCCAAAGATATAAGGACAAATTATGTAGGTAAGCAAGGAAAACTTAGTATTGAAGTTATTCCAGATGTAAATATCTGGGACAATGAAAACTACAAAAATATAACTGATGCTATATATGAGACATCAGGAAGAACACCTGTAGGTCTGCCTGCAATCATGAATGAAGTTACAGAATATGCCAAAAATGATATTGTAAGAATTAGTCTTTTTTGCCTGGGAGCCTTATTTGTTATTCTACTTATTATGTTCAAAAGAGTTAGAGATGCAATAACGCTGTTAATACCACTTGTTTTGATGATATACATGACATTAGGTATCGCACCAATAATTCTTGGGGATGATCTTAATATATTTAGTATAGTTGCTTTCCCGATATTGGTAGGAATAGGAATTGACAGTGGTGTTCACTTGCTTCATAGGATAAAAAATACTGAAGATAAAGATTTGCCACATATACTGGCTCATACAGGCAAGGCAGTTGTCATGACCACAATAACAACATTAATAGGTTTTGGCAGCTTATATTTCATAAATCATCCTGGTCTTTCAAGTTTCGGTCTTGTAACCATTATTGGTATGGTTTTATGCTTGACTCTGACATTGACTCTGATTCCAGCATTATATTCACTCTTTAACAAAAAACAAACCTCTGATAAAGAGTGTTATTCAAAGTGAAAATAAACCTATCTTCCAGAATATACGATTCTTAGGATTGTTTAATTATACTAATCTGTGATTAATAAATTAAAGGAGGTTTGTTGAAATGTACAGACCCAATAATCAATCAAGAAATAACAGAGAAATTAAACTACAAGATGTATTCTTAAACTATTGTCGTCGAGAGAAAATTACAGTGGTAGTACAATTACTGGATAATTCTTCAAAAAAGGGACAGATTATAGGATTTGACAGCACTTCTATAATTATGCAAGAAAATGCCAGACAGCATCTTGTATATAAAAGCGCAGCTGTAGCAATCAATCCATTATCGGAGGTTAATTATATTTTCAATGAATCTTACAAACACGATATAATCGCAGAAACAAATGATCTAAATATCTGTCCTGAATATGCCACAGACTTTTCCTAATATTCTGCAATCAGGACGATCGAAAGGTATGGGGTTATAGGCTGGATTTTGCGGCATAAGAACTATTTTACCGTCCTTATTTACCAAAGTCTTTACTGTAGCCTCATCTCCAACTAAAGCCACTATAATATCGCCATTATTGGCGGTATTCTGTTTCCTCACAATAACTATATCTCCATCGAGAATAGCAGCTTCAATCATACTGTCTCCGCGAACTTTCAAGGCAAAAACTTCATCACGGTCAGAAAAATAATCAGCTGGAAAGGGAAGTGTTCTTTCTATATTTTCATGAGCAAGAATTGGAGCCCCGGCAGTAACCTGACCAAGCAAAGGCATTTGTTTTACTCTTGATTGTTCATTGTCAGGGATAGTAATTGCACGTCTTTTACCAGAAGAATATTCAATTCTCCCAGACTGCTGCAGTCTTTTCAAATGACTGTGTATAGTGGAGGTTGATTTTATACCCACTCCTGCACAAATATCTCTAACAGCAGGCGGATAACCATTATCGTTAATATAATCTACTATAAAATTATATACTCTATCTACTGTCTGATCGACATTTGCTCTGGTAAAATGATAAGTAGACATAAAAACCTCCAGCTAAATCTTTTAATACAACTACTCAAATACTAGCAAATGCCCCCTTGTTTGTCAAACTTTTGTTCGGTATAGAGGTTGAAAAAAGCAACTATTGTATATAATTCGTATGGACATTTGATATTTTTGACACAGATAGATGAAAAAAACAGAGAAATAAGCTATAATCTCGTTAGATATTCTGTCTGTGAAAGGATCCATATGATCAATCATCGTCCTGATAATTATAGACCTGGAAAACCTCAGCTTTCCAATGTAGATAAGATAAAAGTGCTGTTAGCCAGACTTGGCCGTAATATCGGTCGTTTTTTTTCTGAGCTGCCTAACAATGTCAAAGATTTTATTTCTGGATATCGCAGCAAAAATTCGCAAAAAATCCGAAGAGTAAGCAGAGAAAGAGTTTATAGATTAAAAGGTTACACCACAGTTGCCAAAATCGATCGTAAAAGACAGGCGGAAAGACAACAAAGATTATTGAGAAAATTTCTGTTTTTAATTATAGCAGCGCTGATCTTAATACTGATGTTTATTATGCACAATCCGTTCAAAGATCTTTCTGAACTCAGAAAGATCGAAAGATCGTCGGCATAGATAGTGTTTCAGATTTAACACAACCTGCAAGAGACACATTAGACGAGGACTCGGATGAAACCACATCAGAAACATCATTAGTTATTGTAATTGACGATGTCACATATAATGTTACAGATGAAGCTACAGATGAAGAACCCTAGATAACATTCCGTCTTTATAATATGGAGGCGAAGCATGAAGACTCTGAACGAGCTGATTGAGAAGTATACTAATAATTTACAACAAAGCGAAATACAAATTGCGTATAAAGCAATTTTAGAATTTTTAGGGAAATTAAGAACTGAGTTTATCAAAAAACACCCACAATACGATGTAAGCAGTATATATCAAGGCTATATGGATATGTCCTATTTTTCTTTAAACACAAAACCATTAAAAGATAAAGGTTTAAAAATTGCTATTGTCTACTTGCATGAAAAGGGAACCTTTGAAGTATGGCTTTCTGCTCGGAACAGGGATATTGCCAAAAGTTACGCATCTATAATTAGCAGTAATATTTCAGGTGATGCAGATCTATTCCATGATATTAATAATCCAGATGCTATAATTGAGTGCACATTGACACCTAAACCAGATTTTGATGATCAAGCCTTGTTGATAGATAATATCGATCAAGGCGTAAAAAGATTTGTATCGACAATAAATGAGCGCCTATCAATTCAAAATCAAATTTGATTAGAGGTTGACATATTAACAGAAAATGATAGAAAATCAGCTCAGTTAAGGCAGTTATGACTAGGCTTTTAAGATTATGCGGGGTGATTTAAAATGTTTAAGATAGAACGATATCAACTATCGAACAATGTTCTTAAGAAATTTGTCAAATTCATCTGGCATTTTATATGTACTCATTTGACAATTGAAAATGTTGCATATAATGCGAATGTGTCATAGTCGCCCTGAGATTTAACGAATAACGCTTCTTTAGCAATTCGATAATCACCGGTGGGAAGTGTGCCGTAAAGCCATTCCCAGTCGATTATAATTTCTTCGCTTTCCATTGGTAGTAATATATATCCAATAGCGGTAAACCCGTAATTTTCGAGGATCGGTACAACATCTATCCATCCATTATCAGTTTTACGCTGTACAGTGTAACTTTCGCCGTATGTATATTCGATCCCCGTAAAATTTTTGAGTGTAATGGTTGCCCCCGATGGTGTAGCGATGCCATCTTTCACCTGCATAATAATAGGCCATTTGCTCAAAAATTCATCGATATCTCCATATCTGATGTCGATACCACTACCGCTGTTTGCCCAAATACTTTCAAGATTTACACTGTTCGGCTTGCCACTTTGATTTGAGCTTACGATTAAACGATAGCCGCCCTCAACACCATAGACCATGATATAGTTGTCAAAGTTTGAGCTAACGTTTGCACCTTCGTATTTCTGAAAATCTTCAAATAAAAGTCCATCTCCCTTTTTAGCAAGGGTTCGCACATCTTCAAGAGTTATAGACTGTGACTCATATGAAAAGGCGGACGAATCTGCGTCCATCGTTTCATTCGAATCATCCCGGTTTATTAATACAATTGCATAAACGGTGTTTACCTGTGCCGGATAGGACTCTGCGATTTCACCGTTATAATAGACGATTACTCTGTCACCAACGGTAAAATTGGTCATACTGTCTTTCAATTTCACGTTTAGAGAGACTCTGATCATATCACTGCTTCTGCGTTCGTCTTCACCCTCGTTAACACTTACGAGGATAGCATTATCATATAGTTCGGTTACAGTTCCGGCAAAATGCGGCTCTTTATCAACGTTGTTCATGGACATTGGCATGATTAAATCCAAGATGCTTTTATCCGTGGCACGATTAACCGCAAACCCAATACTTAATGCAACAACCAACACCACTGATACGATGATAATCACACGAGACGGTTTTTTAAAATTCAATACGTTCTTTATCCTCTCTTTCACACCGCCTTCTCCAAAAGCCAGGGGGCTGCCGCCGATAAAGCGCCGTTCCGTAGCCAAAGATAACAACGACAATGAATAATTCTTTTTAATTTCGCCGCCTTTTTCTTTCAACACGCGCTCATCGCAGGATAATTCCATATCCACACCCATCAGCAAAAACGCCACCCATGCCAACGGATTAAACCAGTGCAAACACAAAATGAAATATGCTGCGAATTTTACAATGTGATCATGCCGCCGGATATGCGTCTGTTCGTGCAGAAGAATATAGTTTCTTTCTTGACCTGATAAGCCAACGGGCAAATAAATTTTGGGTTTTAAAACACCTAATAAAAAAGGGGATTTAATATTTTCCGCTTCGTAGATATTTGCTTCAATATGGGTTGCTGTTCTCATTTTTCGTTTGAGGATAACAAAAGACACTATGCCGTAAACAAACATTACTGCAACGCCAATAAGCCAAACAAACGTACCGATTGTTGTCCATATCTGTAATGGATTTATGCTTGCAGTTGGTGTGGCAGCGGGAAGAATACTGCTGACAGCGCTATTTACAAAAGGTATACCACTGTCAATGTGCGGCACTTGCTGCATTACTATATCTGGCGGTATCGTCTGCGCCTTGAAAGGTATCAAACTGAAAACACTCTCAATTGAAAAAGGGAATACAAGCCTGAATCCCACTACTGCCCACAAGCAATAGGAGACGATTTTCGGCGCATTTTTGAGCAGCAAACGGACAAAGCATATCGACGCAATAACAAATGCTCCGGTCAAGCTCATGTTTATAATTGTAAGGAACAGTTTATCCATTATTACTGTCCTCCTCATGTTGTTCTATCAAATATTTTAATTCTTTCGCTTGTTCCGGAGTTAATTTCTTGCCGCCAAAAAATGAAGTTATGAATTTCGGCAACGACCCGCCGAAAGTATCTTCTACATAGCGGCGGCTTTGTCGAGCAATTTGTTCATCTCGAGTAAGCACAACTGATACCTTCGCATTTTCGTTTTTGAATACGCCCTTACCACAAAGTTTCTTTAACACTGTGTAGGTCGTTGATTTTTTCCAACCCATTTCTCGCTTTGCTAGTGCAACCAAATCGGGCGAGGTCAACGGTGCGTCCCGCCATATCAAAGCTGCAAGTTTTTCTTCTGCAGCAGTAAGTGTTATATCTTTAATCATAGTCATCTCCAATCTAAACACATTAGACTAATCACAGTCTATTATATTTAGACCAGATTTGCAACCGTTCTTTCATGGGACATCTCCTGCATATACTCATATTATTCCAAATCACGGTTTTGGGGTATCAGTTTAAGTTATTGACATATGCCAATAACAGTTTATAATGAAATTATAAATAACATATGCCAAAAACTATTAGGAGGCGATAGATATGCCTAGAAAAGATGTAACAGGCCCAATGGGTCGTGGAGCAATGAGAGGAAGAGGTTTAGGAATTTGTAATGGAGCGAATATAGGCGGATATGCCACTGGATTCGGTAGAGGAAGTGTCAGAGGATTAGGTTTTGGAGCAGGCTATGGATGCAGGAGAAGTTTTGGAAGATCTTTCACTGGAGAAACGGTTGTGTTATCTGACAAAGAAATTTTGACAGAGCAAAAAGAGCTCCTTCAAAAAAGACTAGACATGGTCAGCAAACAATTAGAAAGTATGTCTGAGGCTAATAGGTAACAGGGTAATTCCCCTGTTACTTATGTTGTCAAAATGAGGTGAATTAGTAATGCCAAGACCAAGAAAATGGAGAAAAGTATGTTGTTTGCCAGAAAGCAACTTGTATGGACCGCTTAATGGATCAGATATTAAAAATGAAATTATTATGATGACAGTTGATGAATATGAGGCTATCCGGCTTATAGATCTTGAAGGCTTGACTCAGGAAGAATCTGCTGAAAAGATGCAAGTTGCACGTGCTACTGTTCAAAATATTTACAAGGATGCACGCAGGAAAATCGCCGAGTCCTTAGTGAATGGGAAACTTCTTAAGATTGAAGGTGGAGATTATCAACTTTACAATGAAAATGAGCGAATGCATGGTTGCGGTAGATGTCGAAGAAATAGATGTGGAAGAAATTTTGCAGATGGTCAAAACGATAACGAGAAAAATATCTAATGAAATTAGCAATGCCAGCAGATGAAAAAACAATGGAAAGAAGTGTATGTATATCTTTTTGACCGTGCACCAATTGACGATAAAGATGCTTTTTAAAGAAAGTAATAGGTAAAGCTTATGATTATAAAAAGCCTTGTGGAAAATATATCTTTTTCTGAAGCTTTAGGCAGCGAGCATGGACTTAGTTTGTATATAGAAACCAAGCAGCATAAGCTCCTATTTGACACAGGAGCCAGTGCGCTATTTGCAGAAAACGCAAGAAGAATGCAGATTGATTTGTCAAAGGTAGATTTAGTGATTATTTCTCATGGACATTATGATCATGGTGGAGGTCTCAAAACTTTCCTTGATCTGAATAGTAATGCAAAAATTTATCTCAACAAAAAGGCTTTTGATGGTTACTATGCAAATAGACCGAATGGTGAAAAGAAATACATTGGTATAGGCAAAGCACTGCTGCCGAATGACCGCTTTGTTTTTGTGGAAGGGAAAGTTGTTATTGATGAAGAGCTTGAAATATTCTCAGGTGTAAAAGGGACTAGACTAAACCCATCGGGCAATCAGGATTTATTCATGAAGGTTGGAGAATCATTTAAACTGGATGACTTTTCTCATGAACAAAACCTGATAATCAAAGAAAATGGGAATTTGGTGCTGGTTGCAGGTTGTGCTCATAATGGGATTGTAAAGTAGTAGGAATTAACTATGGAGCAAAGCAATATTCAAGTTACTGCTTCCTGTTTTACCTGTAATTTTCATGGCAATGACCTTTTCAATTATCAGAGCACAAAGAATACTGGAAGGATTGGTATCAAGAAGAGCAGGTGTTTTTGTCCTCTTTTTTGCCGAAGGACGTCCGGATTTACCATATCGGTAGTACTGCCATCAACGGCATCTGTGCCAAACCAATCATCGATATATTGGCGGATGCTCCACTTGCGGAGCATAAAGCTATTAAGAAAAAGTTGCTGGAAATTGGTTATATCTGCATGGATCAGAGCGAAAAACGCATGGACTTTAATAAGGGCTACACACCAGAGGGCTTTGCCGAAAGGTTTCAAAAATTGCCATAGAGCAGTCAAAAAAACATATAAGCGTATAAAATATGATAAATAGCATATTTAAGCTTTGCAGAAAAGATCGGCTGAATTTTTTATGTTTGAAGCAGGCTTCTCTTTAATGTATGCTGAGAACAATATAAATAAAAAGGAGCCAATATTCAATGATGGGACCAGATAAGAAAAAGCTTTATCCAAATGAAAATATAAAGACGGTTTGCTATATAAGTAATCTACCGAAAAGACCAAATGTTGAAATTGGTGAATACACTTATTATAGCGATAATAATAAATCTCCTGAGAAATTCTATGATCATATAGAGCACCACTACGAATTTCTTGGTGATAAACTCATTATAGGCAAGTTCTGTGCAATTGCAGAGGGTGTTAAGTTTATTATGAATGGTGCAAATCATAGAATGGATGGAGCTACAACCTATCCCTTTAATATCTTTGGCTGCGGGTGGGAAAAGGTGACTCCTACAATAGAACAACTTCCTTTTAAGGGTGACACAGTGATTGGTAATGATGTTTGGATAGGTCAAAATGTTACTATTCTACCCGGTGTTAAAGTTGGAGATGGTGCAATTATTGCAGCTAACTCAACAGTGGTAAAAAACGTTGAACCATATACAATACACGGTGGGAATCCAGCTAAATTAATCAGAAAACGCTTTAGTGACGAAAAGACTGAATTCTTGATAAAGCTAGAGTGGTGGAATTGGAGCGAAGAGGAAATATTTAATAATCTTGAAATGCTAACATCCGAAGTAGGGGTAGAGCAATTAATGAATAAATGATACGTCGTTTATCTGAAGCTTACCAATTATGAACTGTTCGAGCGATAATGATCTGTTTCCAGAAACAATAGCCACTCTTAGATATGTTTCTCCAAGCACTTTATTAAATTTGTTTCTGATGGAAGTGGAGGAACTGGTTATGATAAAGATACTTGGCAAAGCTTTCAACAAGATTTTATAAGTGCAAATGCAAATGGAGAAATTATCTCTTTAGATATTCCACATTATATTCATAATCATGCTTATGAAAAAATATCAATTGAAATAGAACGTTTTATACAGAATCTTTCAAAATAAGATCATGAGTATAATCAAATGTGGGACAAAGGTAAACATAGCATAAAAATATAGTTGTTAGTGACAAATCGGATTTTGTGGGAGTAAAATTGATATATGGAAAGATACATTGCATTATTAAGAGGTATCAATATAAGCGGTAAAAACAAGATAACTATGTCTGAATTGAAAGAAAGTTTTGTAGAGCTAGGCTACACAGCAGTTTCTACACACCTTAATAGTGGGAATGTTGTCTTTTCAAGTGATGTAAATGATATAGCTACTCTCGCAAACATAATAAAAGCGTTGATAAAAAACAAGTTTGAATTGGATATACCAGTTTTTGTTATTTCACAAAAAGAGTTGGAAGATGTATTAAATAATGCTCCCGATTGGTGGGGAGATAATAACAAAGAAATATATGATAACCTTATTTTTATGTTTCCTCCCTTATCTTATGACGAGTTTTATAATGATGTTGGAAAGCCTAAAGAGGAATATGAGAAAGTGTATCATTATAAAAATGCTATTTTCTGGTCTTTTAGTCGCAAGGATTATCAAAAGACAAATTGGTGGAGGGAGACCGCCAGTTCAAATATGAGTGATATGATTACAATACGAACAGCAAACACAGTAAAAAAAATAGTTGGAATGTAATAAAAGATAGTAAAATGACCTATTAATGCTATAAAAATAGCAGGTAACAGATTCACTTGGAAGCCTTATTTAGATATATCATGTAGAGGATTACATATCATAAAAATAAAGTTAGTTTTAAAATTATTGATGAAAATGATGAGGAATATATTATGCTTAATAAATTCAACAACAAAATGAAAACAATTGGTTTAATTGGTGGAATGAGTTGGGAGAGTACTGTTACTTATTATCAGATAATAAATAATGTTGTAAAAGAAAACATGGGAGGATTTCATTCAGCAAAAGTTTTGCTATATAGTGTAGATTTCCAGGAGATAGAGGAATGCCAAGCAAAAGGGGAATGGGAAAAAAGTGCAGACATCTTATCCTTGGCTGCAATCAAACTTGAAAAAGCCGGCTGCGATTTCATTGTGATATGTACAAATACAATGCACAAGATTGTTCCTCAAATACAAACTAAGATTTGTATTCCAATCCTTCATATAGCGGAGGCAACTGCACAAGTGCTAAATGATAAACAAATAAAAAAGGTTGCACTGTTTGGTACTAAATATACAATGCAAGAAGATTTTTACAAAGAAAAACTTATTAATGCCGGCATAGAAGTTTTAATTCCTGATGATCAAGATATTGAAATTATTAATAGCGTAATATATGAAGAACTTTGTTTAGGAATTATAAATGAAAATTCCAAAGCAGAATATCTACGCATTATTAATCTGATGCGAGATAAAGGCGCTCAGGGAGTTATTCTTGGATGTACAGAAATAGGATTACTGATAAAACAAAATGACACTAAATTGCCTGTTTTTGACACCACCTATATACATGCTAAAAATGCTGCATTATTTGCAATTTCTGAATAACAAAAAATCACTATCTAATAGCTTAAGGTTCAAAGCAAAAATAGTCATACGGCGAGGAGGTATAAAATGGATATTAAGATTATTGGAGTTAGGGAAAATAAAGAATATCTGACAAAAGCTATTGATTATTTTACAGCTAAATGGGACATAGATAGAAGGATTTATGAAGACTGCATAAGCAACAGCATTACAACAAAAAGTCCTTTGCCACGCTGGTTTCTAATGATAAAAAATGATGAAATAATAGGCAGTTATGGTCTCATAACAAATGATTTTATAAGTCGACAGGATTTATCACCTTGGTTGTGTGCTTTATTTGTGGAAGAACACTACCGAGGTAAGAGTTTAGGGGCAAAGCTTTTAGAGCATGGAAGAATTGAAGCTGCAAAACTGGGCTATAAAAAATTATATCTTAGTACCGATCACAATGGTTATTATGAAAGATATGACTGGGTATATATAGGTCATGGATTCCATCCCTGGGGAGCAGAATCCAGAATATATGAGAATTCTACAATTCCAATAAATACAGATTCTAATATAGTATGTACGGCTAATTTACAGGATTTCAAAGATATACTTGTCCTTCAAAAGCTTGCTTATCAAACCGAAGCGGAGATCTATGGTGATTACAATATACCTCCACTTTTGCAGACATTGGATGAGCTAAAAGAAGAGGCAAAAAGCTCAATCATACTAAAATATATTGAAGATAAAAAAATAGTAGGATCTGTAAGAGCTTTTGAAAAAGAAGGAACTTGCTATATAGGTAGGTTAATTGTGCACCCAGATTATCAGAACAAAGGAATTGGCAAAAAGTTAATGTTGTCCATAGAAAAATATTTTGATGGTTTACGGTATGAGCTTTTCACAGGGCATTTAAGCGAAAAAAATCTTGCGTTTTACGAAAAGCTTGGCTACCATAGGTTTAAAGTTCAAACAGTGCATGATGGTTTAAATCTTGTATATCTGGAAAAGCAAAGATTAGACTAAGATATGCAAGCTGCAATTTCTTATGAAAATAAGATGATGAAAGGGATACAATGATAAAAAAATTAGGTTTAGGGGAAAAAACTAGTATTTCAACATCTCAGAGGGAAATGCGCTCGGCATTTCTAGGAGGATTTGCAGGACAGCTTGTTTCTGGACTGATATGGTTAGGGGCTTCAGCGGTTAGTGTTATTGTTTCACAAAACCATGGAATGGTATTTCTTTTTTTCGGTAGTATGGGTATTTTTCCGCTTACACAATTAATATTACGCTTAATTGGCAGACCTGCAAAAGTTTCTGATGAGAATGTGTTATGGGGGTTAGGCTCACAGGTAGCCTTTACTGTACCTATTAATTTTTTGTTAGTTGGTGCAGTCATTCTATACCGTCCTCTGTGGTTTTTCCCAGCAGCCATGATTGTCGTAGGATCTCATTATATCCCGTTCATAACGTTATATGGAATGAAGATGTTTGGTGTTCTCTCGATACTTCTGATAATAATTGGAACAGGACTTGCTATTTATGGGCCTGCTATTTTTAGCCTTGGAGGCTGGGTAACAGGTTTTATTCTGATTATATTCGCTTTTTTGGGGAAATCAAGTGTTCTAAAGGAAGAAAAAGACCTGGCAATTGAAAAGTGTTA